>JAAYZO010000742.1 GCA_012514865.1 Lentisphaerota bacterium
GTCTGACCTGTCTGACCTGTCTGACCTGTCTGACCTGTCTGACCTGTCTGACCTGTCTGACTCCCCCGTCCCGCCTGGCCGACGCCGCCGCGGCTGGGCCGCATCAGGGCGCCGGCCAGGGCCACCAGGAGCGCGGCCCCGGCCAGCGCCGCGGTGACCCACGGCCGGCGCCGGAGGCGCGCCCACAGCGCCGCGTCTGCCGGCGCGCCGGCGCTGCCGGTGGCGGCATCCACGCGGGCCGCGGCCGCCGTACCGCCGGTGGCCGGCGGCACCGCCGCGGGCGGCGCCGCCCCGGCCAGCACGCGGTCGATCTCGGCGATCAGCGCGGCCCAGCCCGGGGCGCGGTCCTCCGGCGCCTTGGCCATCATCACCGCGATCAGGGCGCTGCAGGCCGCGCTCACCCGCGGGTTGCGCGAGCGCGGCGGCGGCAGGGGTGCGTGGAGGTGCTGCGTAAGCACCTGCATGGCGCTGTCGCCGGTGAACGGCGGCGCTCCGACCACCAGGTGGTAGAGCGTGGCGCCGAGGGCGTAGATGTCCGTCTGCACGCTGAGCTGCGACGACCCCATGGCCTGCTCCGGACTCATGTACTGCGGCGTGCCCAGGATCGTCCCCGAGAGGGTGATGCCCGTCTCCTCGCCCAGGACCTTGGCCAGGCCGAGGTCCATGAGAAAGACTCGCCCGCGGCGGTCGAGCATGATATTGGCCGGCTTGAGGTCGCGATGCAGGAGGCGGACCTCGTCCCAGGCGTAGCCCAGGGCCTCGGCGATGGTCCGGATGATGGCCAGGGCCTCGCGCTCAGGAAGAGGCCCGTCGCGCTTCAGGCGCTGGTCGAGCGACTCGCCCTCGACATAGGCCATGGCCAGGTAGTAGTGCCCGCAGTCCTCGCCGGCCTCGTGCACGGTGACGATGGTGGCGTGGTCCAGACGGGCCGCCAGGCGGCCCTCGTGCAGGAAACGCTCGACCGCGTCACGGTTGGCGGCAAAGCCGGTCGGCAGGACCTTCACCGCGACCTGGCGGTCCACCGAGAGCTGCGTTCCGAGGAAGACCTCGCCCATGCCGCCCTTGCCCAGGCGCCGCTCGAGCCGGAAGCCGCCGAGGGTCGTGCCGCAGTCAACGCGCGGCGCCGGCACCACATAGAGGCCCCGGCACCGTGGGCAATGCGACTGGCGGCCGCTGACATCGCCCGCGGCCTCGATAGGCGTTCGGCAGTTCGGACACTCGAAGAGGAACAGCACAGGGATAGCCCCATCCGCGCCGACCGGTTCTCCACGACAAACGGCCTACAGATACCCCCCGCGGCGCCGCGGTGCAAGGCCCCAGCGGCATGCCGGCCCCCGGCCGCCCACGGCGGCGAGGGGCATGGGCCAAGGGCCGCGGCGACGCGGCCTTTGGGGCTCGGAACACGGACGGACACAGACCCACACGGACGGACACGGACGGGGCCTTGCCGGCACCGGCGTCGGGCGTTGGGCGGCTTCCTGGGAGCGCCGAGCGTCGGCTCGGCTGCCTTCCGGGCGTTGGGCCGCGGGCGTCGGGCGCTTGCCGGGCGTCGGGAGCGGGCTTATGGTCGCGTCGGGTCCGGCGGCGGGGGGACCTGAGGCGTGTGGGCCTCGCCGGCTGGCGCGACGGGATGGTCTTTGGCGGGGTGGTGTTGGCGGCGGTGTGTGGAAAGGGATGTGGCCGTGCAGCAACGTGACTTCCGTTTGTCGAACACCGCGGAGATCGGGCATCTCGGGAACTTCGAGAAGCGCTTCGATTTCTACCGCTATGAGGAGTACGCGCGGGCGGCCGCGGAGGTGGCGCTGCGGCCGGTGCCGTTGCGGGCCAGGCCGTCGTACCGCTACTACCCGGACGTCGATGACTACGTCCTGAGCAGCAGCATGGACCGCACTCCCGTCGGCCGGCTGTGGCTGGCGTGGTATGGCGGCGGCGACAACGACCAGGCGGTGCTGCTGCTGGCGCGTAGCGACGACGACGGGCAGACCTTCTCCGAGCCGCTGTTTGTCCACGACGCGGGCTATGTCGACCGCACCCACCTCAGCACCATCGTTGCCTGTCTGTGGACGGACCCATCCGGGCGGCTGTGGCTGTTCTTCTCGCAGAGCCTGGGGTACTTCGATGGTCGCGGCGGCACCTGGGCCACGGTCTGTGACGACCCCGACGCGGCCGAGCCGGCGTGGTCGGCGCCGGTGCGGCTCTGGCACGGCTCGGTGCTGAACAAGCCGACGGTGCTGTCGGACGGCACCTGGGTGCTGTCGATTCAGCTCTGGGACCGCGACAAGATCGGCATCGACCTGAGCGAGGGGTACCGGGTCAAGGGCAGCCGCCTCTTTCCCGAACTCGATGCGGACCGCATGACGAACCTCTTCGTCAGTCGCGACCGCGGTGCGACCTGGTCGCGTGTCGGCGGCTGCCGGGTGACCGAGGGGCGGACCTTCGACGAGCCGATGCTGATCGAGCGCCGGGATGGCTCGTGGTACCTCCTGCAGCGCACCCGCTACGGGATTGCCGAGAGTGTCTCGAGCGACGGCGGGCGGAGCTGGAGCGTGCCGACGCCCTTCGCGCTACCGGCCGCATCGGCGCGGTTCTTCCTGCGCCGTTTGGCCTCCGGGAAGGTGCTGCTGGTGAAGAACAGCAACCCGGAGAACCCGGCTGTGCGCTCGCACATGACCGCCTTCCTGTCCGATGACGACGGGCGGAGCTGGACTGGCGGCCTGCTCCTGGACGACCGGGTCAAGGTCAGCTACCCGGATGGCTTCCAGGCCCCGGACGGGCGGATCTTCGTGCAGTATGACCACAACCGCCAGGGCGGCGAGATCGTCATGGCGGTGTTCACTGAGGCCGACGTCGCCGCCGGGCGGCCGGTGTCGAAGGACGTCGTGCTGCGCCACCCGGTGATCCGCACCGGCCGCGCCCTGCTCGCGGCCGAGGGCTAAGCAGGGAGCAGGGAGTAGGCGCCACGAGCCGAGTGGCGCTTCGGCCCGGCACCCGCCGGGCCGTGCGGCGTGGGGCCGCCGGGAGCGGGAGAGCGGGAAAGATCGGACGGATCAGGCGGATCAGACCGATCAGGCCGGCCGGGGTGACTCGAGGTCGCGGGGGGCTGCCTCGGGGCCGCGGGCGGCCATCTCGTCGTGGGCCTCTTTCCAGAAGGCCAGGACGTTCCCGGGGATGCCGGGAGCGTCGAGGAAGGTCGCGTTCACGAAGGCGTCGGCCATGCGGCAGGCGAGGTCGGGCGTGACGACCTGTTCGCCCATGCAGAGGCAGTTGGCGTTGTTGACGACCCGGATCAGCCGCGCCGTGAGCTCCGACTCGCAGCTGCAGGCGAGGACGCCGCGGAACTTCCCGGCGGCGAGGGCGGCGCCGGTGCCGCTGCCGCAGCAACTGATGCCGAGGGCCGCGGGGTCGCGCTGGAGTTCGGCGGCGAGGCGCTCGCCGACGCTGGTGTAGGTGACGAAGCGCGTGGTGTCGTAGCAGCCGACGTCGACGATCGTGTGGCCGGCCTCGGTGAGGTGGGCCTTGAGGGCCTCCTTGAGAGCGAAGCCCTTGACGGCGGAGCCGAGGACGATCGTCATGGCGCGGATCCTTGGGAGCGGTGTGGGCCTGGGCCTGGTGCCTGGTGGCGGCGTCGCATCGCGGCGCTGCCGCCGCCGCGGCGGCTTGCGGGCGCGCTTCCGCCCGTGGCCTCTGCAGGCGCACGGGCGGCGTGCCGGAGGAAGGTCACCAGGCGGCGTTGAGGATCGGGAAGAAAGGAATCGCCTTGGTCTCGATGCGGTTATAGAGACCGATCTGGACGCCCTTCATGGTGCGGCAGTGGTTGAACAGGCCGATCTGGACGCCGGTGACGGTGCTGCTGATGTTGGCCAGGCCGACCTGGACACCGGTGACCGTGCCGCCGTCCCAGTAGTTGACGGCGCCGATGCCGAGGCCGGTGAGGTCCTTGGTGCCGTTGATGAGGCCGACCTGCAGGCCGATGGCCTCGGTCTCGACGTAGTTGCCGGCGTTGATCTGGACGCCGCGCAGGTCATTGCCGCGGCTGAAGAGGCCGAGGTCGAGACCGTGGACCTCGTCGTTGCGGCCGCTGAAGACGTTCAGCTTGAGGCCGTGGACCGGCATCTCGCGTCCGACGATCTGAATCACGGGGGCCTCGGGCCAGAAGGCGATCTGCAGGGGGAAGCACTCGTGCGTGGCCTCAGCGGCGGGAGCCGCCGCGGGGGCCTCCTGAGCACGCAGAGCCCATGCCGCCACCAGCAGACACGACGCCAACAGGACTCTCTTCATCGGCCGTCCTCCTTCAACCTCGTACTCCGTTGCCCTCGAACCGCCGGCCGACCGCGTGCCGCGATCACGGCACGCGCGGGGGCGCTGCGGTCGCCATCCGGCGGCCCGGCTGGCTCCATCGGCGTCCGGATCCGGGCCGGTCCGGCCGGCATGGCCGCCATCCACATGCGCACGGACCATAGCACGATGCCTCCGGGGATGCAAGACTGCGACCCGGCGGCGGGTGCTGGCATCGTGCCGGCGCGCAGGTATGTTCGGTGGGTGTCAGGAGATCGTGTGGGCACCTGTGGCGGCGCCGGTCCGGCGGCGCGGTGGTCTCGTCGCGCCGGGCGGCGCGTGCGGCCCCGGGCGGCAGCGTGGGAGTGCGGCGGGGGCCGCGCCGAGCGTCTCCTTTTGCGGAAGGCAGTCATGATCAGGTCAGACAGTACGGACAACCGCCTGGTGGCGCAGAGCCGTGAGGGCAAGAGCCTCTGGCGCGCCCGTCTGGTGGTCGAGGACGACGAAGGCCGTCACGAGGCGGCCTTCGGCTCTGAGGAGGGCACGGCCCTGGCCGGCCCCTGGAGGATCGTCTGGTCGTGCACCGCGGCGGACAGCCTGGACCGGCTGGCGATCGAGGTGCACCCGGCCGGCGAGCGTCGGCTGGGTCGTGTCTACCTCGAGGTCCGTGGCGGCGAGCAGGCCGTACCGCCGCTGGACACCCTGCACACCAAGGCGCTGGTGTATGGCGCCAAGGCCTTTGAGCCTGACGGCGTCGTGCCGCTGGGTCCGGAGGTGTCATTGCGGTCGCGGGTTCTGCTTGGTCTGGGCAAGACGCCGCGGACCCCGGCGTTGCTCTGGGGCCTGGGCGGTCCGGCCGAGGACCTGTCCTGGTTCAGCCTGGGCGAGGGCCTGGTGCGGGCCGGCTTCGCGGTGGATCGACGCCTCGCCGCGCCGCTGGCCCTGCCTTTGCTGGTGGGCTCGGCCGCCGAGACTCTCGATCTGCTCGACGCCTATGGCAAGGCCCTGAGCGCGCAGGCCCGGCCGGCGTCGCCGCCGCCGACAGGCTGGAACTCGTGGGACTACTATGCCGGCGCGGTCAGCATGAACGACGTCCGGCGCGAGATGGCGGCGCTGGTGCAGGCCGGCATGACGCAGCAGGTCCGCCACGTGGTCCTGGACATGGGCTGGGAGCAGTCCTGGGGCGAGTGGACGCCGAACCGGCGTTTTCCGGGGACCTTCCACGAGATCGCCGACGAGATCACCGCGGCCGGCTTCGTGCCGGGCATCTGGCTGGCGCCGCTGCAGTGCCACCGCTTCTCGCCGCTGGGGCGGCACCGCCAGGATCTCCTCGTCAAGGCCGCGGACGGGTCACCGGCTCTGGTTGGCGAGCATGCCATGCTGGATTTCACGCAGGAGGACGTCCTGCTGATTCTGCAGCACTGGTTCAGCGAGATGCGCGAGGCGGGCTTTCGGCTGTTCAAGCTCGACTACCTCTACGCCGATTACCTCGAGGCCCTGACCGGCTATGCCGACCCCCGGCACGGCCGGGCCGGTCTGATCCGCCGCGGCCTGGAGCGCATTCGCGCGGCGGTGGGTGAGGAGAGCCACATCGTGAACTGCGGCGGCCCCATGGAGGCCATGCTGGGCATCGCCGACAGCGCGCGCGCGACGATGGACATCCACACCTTCTGGGGCCACATCACCTACAACGCGCGGCAGTTGGCCAGCCGCCTCTGGCAGCACGGCCAGCTCTGGAGTGTCGATCCGGACTTCGCGGTGGTGCGCAGCGCCCAGACGAGCCGCGACCCGTATCTGAACCCGGCGTACCGGCCGCGGCCCCTGCAGCCCGGCGCGAATCACTGGTTCGCGGGTGCGGAGGCGAGCCAGGCGGAGCTGCAGCTCTGGCTGTCGGTGGTCTACCTCTCGGCCGGCAGCATCTTCCTCTCCGACTCGATGCCGCGGCTGAATCCCGCCGGCCTGGCGGCACTCGCCAAGCTCTTCCCGCCACTGCCGGCGCCGGCGCGGCCGCTGGACCTCTTCATCAACCCCATCCCGCGCTTCTGGCTCGGCTCCGACGGCCGGCGGAAGATTCTCGGGGTCTTCCACTGGAGCGACGAGACGGTCGACGCCGCGCCGCCGCGGACGATCGAGGTGCCGAGCAAGGGCACCGACATCTGGACCGGCCGCAGTGTGACCATCGGCCCCGACACCCGCATGAAGCCGCGCTCGGGCTGGCTCCTGCGCTGCGGATGATCCGGGCTAGGTTATGGCAGAGCCGGGACTGGCCCCGGCGAGAAAGGACATGACGCTATGCCCGGCAGCTCATTCGGGACCCTGTTTCGCGTGACGACCTTTGGCGAGAGCCACGGCGGTGCGGTCGGCGTCGTGGTCGATGGCGTGACGCCGGGCCTGCCCCTGTGCGAGGCCGACATTCAGGCTCAGCTCGACCGTCGGCGGCCGGGGCAGTCGGCGGTGACCACGCCGCGTCAGGAGACCGACACCGTGCAGCTGCTCTCGGGCGTGTTCGAGGGCCGCGCCACGGGCACTCCGGTGATGATGATGGTGCACAACCGCGACCAGCAGCCGGAGGCGTATGCCGAGCTGAAGGACCTCTTCCGGCCCGGCCATGCGGACTACACCTACCTCCGCAAGTACGGCCTGCGCGACCACCGCGGCAGCGGCCGTGCCAGCGGTCGCGAGACCATCGGCCGGGTGGCGGCCGGGGCGATTGCGCGCAAGCAGCTCGCGCAGCGGGGCGTGCGCATCACGGCCTGCTGCATCCGTGCGGCCGGGATCGCCTGCAGCGCCTACGACCCCGACGAGATCGAGCGCAACATCGTCCGTGCCGCCGATCGCGAGGCGGCACGGCTGATTGTAGAGAAGATCCTGGCGGCGCGCGAGGCCCACGACAGCATTGGCGGCGTCGTCGAATGCCGTGTCGAGGGCGTCCCGGCCGGCCTGGGCGACCCGGTCTTCGACAAGCTCGACGCCGATCTGGGCAAGGCCGTCCTCTCGATCGGCGCCATCAAGGGCGTCGAGTTCGGGGCCGGCTTCGCGGCCGCCGACATGGCCGGCAGTCAGCACAACGACGCGATGGACCGCAGCGGCTTCCTGAGCAACCACGCCGGCGGCATCATCGGCGGCATCTCCACCGGCGCCGAGATCGTCTTCAGGGTGGTGTTCAAGCCGACGGCGTCGATTGCGCGGCCGCAGCGCACCGTCGATGTGCACGGTCACGAGACCACCTGCGAGACGCATGGCCGGCACGACCCGGCGGTCTTCCCGCGCGGCATTCCGGTGGTCGAGGCGATGACCGCCATCGTCCTCGAGGATCACTTCAAGCGCCAGGCGGCGCTGCACGCCTGACAAATCCCTCGCGCCGTCACGGGACGCCGCCGGACGCTGCCGGCACGGGCCATCAGAGGCGGTCCTGGCGGGCCAGGAAGGCGGCGTTGTCGATTTCGTAGATGTAGAGGCAGACGGCGCAGAGGCCGAAGACGAGGGGGCCGTAGACCAGCCCCATCGGGCCGAAGAGCTGGACGCCGCCGACGATGCTGAAGAACACCGCCAGGGATGACATCCCGGATCGACCTCGCATGACCAGCGGCCGGAGGAGGTTGTCGATCGAGCCGACCACGATGAGGCACCACAGTCCGAGGAAGAGGGCCGGTCCGGTGCGACCGACGAGGAGGAGGTAGCCGACGGCCGGCACCCAGACCAGGGCGGTGCCCACGGCCGGGACCAGCGAGGCGACGGCCATGACCGTGCCCCAGAACAGGCTCGGTATGCCGACGGCGCGGAAGGCCACCATTCCTGCCAGGCCCTGGGCCAGGGCGGTGATGGCGGTGCCGAAGACGACGGCCCGGACGACGTCGCGGATGCGCCCGAAGAGGACCTCCTCCTGGGAGCGTGCCAGGGGGAGCAGCCGGCGGATGGTGGCCCCGATGGCTTCGCCGTCGCGAAAGACGAAGAAGAGCACGAAGAGCATGATGAAGAAGCCGGCCAGGGCCTGGCCGGTGCCCGTCAGGACCGGCCTGATGCTGCTGGCCAGGCCGTTGAGCAGCCACTCGCCGAGGTTGCCGAGCATCTCGGAGAGCCGCGAGTTGGTCAGGTCCACCTGGCTGAGGTCGGCGACGTCGAACCATCGTGACAGGGGCTGCTCCAGGTGCCTGAGCACCGGGCGGTCGACGAGGGCCGCCAGGTCGACGCGGCTGACGGCGTCGCGCAGCCTGCCGTCGCTGATCCAGGTTTCGACACCCTTCACCGAGGAGACCCCCTGCCGGATCACGGCGCTGATCAGCACTCCGGCGGGCGCCAGGAGCACGAGCACGACCATGGCCACGCCGAGCAGGGCCGCGAGGTTCTGCCAGCCCGGCAGGCGCCGCGCCAGCCAGCGGTGCGGCGTCCGGAACAGCGAGCCGAGGAGGATGCCCAGGACGATGGCGTGGAACTGACCGCGGAGCATGGCCAGGGCGAGGCCGAGTGCCACGGCCAGGAGGGCGATGAAGAGCAGCCGGCTGAGCCACAGCGCCCAGCGGCCGGCGTCGTCGCGGGCCTGCACACGCGGCCGGTGGCGCCGGCGCCACGAGGGCAGGGCGCGTGCGCGGGCGGGCGTCGGCGAGGCGATTCTAGGTCGTCGTGTCGCCATAGAACTGCCGGATGTGGTTCCAGCCTTCAACGGCGTTGTCACTCATATGGAAGAGCTTGAGGTCATCGGGCGAGATCAGGCCGCGCTGGACGAAGGACTCCCAGTGGATGACGTCGGACCAGTATTCTGTGCCGAAGAGCACCACCGGTATGCGCGGGATCTTGTGGGTCTGGATGAGGGTGAGGGCCTCGAAGAGTTCGTCCATGGTTCCGAAGCCGCCCGGGAAGGCGCAGAGGGCCCGGGCCCGGCGCAGGAAGTGCATCTTGCGGATGCTGAAGTAATGGAACTGGAACGACAGCTCGGGGGTGATGTAGGGATTGGGTATCTGCTCGAAGGGCAGGGTGATATTTAGCCCGATCGAGACCGCGCCGACGTCGCTGGCGCCGCGGTTGCCGGCCTCCATGAGGCCGCCGCCGCCGCCGGTGATGACGACGAACTCACGGCAGCCCGAGCGCTGGCAGTGCCGGCTGGCCAGGGCCGAGAACTCGCGGGCGAGGTCGTAGTAGTGGCTCTGGTCGCTATGAGCCCGGGCGACGCGCAGGGCCTCGCGGCGGGCCGGGTCGTCGGGGTGCTCACGGTGGGCCTTCTCGGCCTCGGCCAGACGCCGGGCCGCCTCGGACGGGCAGGGGACACGCGCACTGCCGAAGACCACGATGGTCGAGCGCACCCCAAGGCGGTCCATCACCGAGTCGGGCTTGAGAAACTCGAGCTGCAGACGGACGGCACGGCAGACGTCGGACTTCAGGAACTCGAGATCCTCGTAGGCCTTGAGATGGGCTTCTGACACGATGCGTCGATCCTCCGGTTGCCGCCGGCATGGCGGCCGCGCTGCCCGGCCGGCGGGACGCGGGGCGTGCGTCGCCGGCCGGGCGGGCTGTGCCTCACTGGTTGTTGTCGAAGGGGTTCGGGGCGGCCGGCGGCGGGGGCATGCCGGGCTCGGGGCCGGGTGCGGGCGGCATGGCCCCCGCCGGGTCCATGCCCGGCTCCATGCCGGGTCCGGGTCCCATCGCCGGCTCGGCGCCCCACGGATCGGCGGGGGCGGCCTTGGCGGCTTTGGCGGCCTCTTCCTCCTGCTTCTTCTTGTCGAGCAGCTCCTGCAGGCGTGCCCGGAAGCTCACCGCCTGCTTCTTGGGCATCCATTCCTTGGTGTTGTTGATGGTATCCTCGACCATCTCGTAGCCGTTGCTGGTGAAGACCTGCTCGGCGATCCTGGGCCGTTCGCGCTCCTCGCACTCCTTGGCCAGCTTCTTGCAGAAGAAGTCGAGCACGTCGGCCTCGGCGAACCAGTCGCTGAGTTTGAGGCTCTTGGGCTTGTTCGGCACGGCCGCGTAGCGTGCCGCGCGCAGGGCGGCCGGGAGGCGTGTCTGGCGCTGTGCGTCCTGGAAGGCGCGGATCTTGCCGTCGTACTGGGCATTCTGCACGCGGATGTAGCGCTTGCGGTACTCCTCGCTGACGTCCTCCCAGAAGCGCGCCTGGTCCTCTTCGGCGATGTCTTCACGCAGGATGAAGCGGCTGCTGACCTTGACGCGCTGTGCGGTCCGGTCGAGGAGGCGGCCCCTGACGATGGCGTTGGGGCCCATGCCGCCGCGGATGTTGAACGACACTTCATCGCCGGTCTGGAAGATCTTGTACTTCTCGGCGGCCTCTTTCTCAAAGGCCTTCCGGCGTGACTCGGGGAACTGCTTGGCGGTCAGTTCGTCGATCTGGCGGTTGACGTCGGCCTCGATCTGCTCCTTGGTCTGCTTCGGCTTGGGCACCGGCCACTTCATGCCGAGTTTGGTGGCGACATCCTGCGGTTTGACGGTCTTATCGACCTCTTCCTTGACGCGCTGGTCGATGACGGCCGTGAGCTTGTCGCGTTCCGCCTTCCAGGCGGTGTCCTCCTCGGTCGTCTCGTCCTGAGCCGGCAGGGCTGCCGGCAGGAGCCAGGCGGCCAGGCAGAGGCTGCAGGCCAGCAGGCTGCGCCTGCGCTGCGGGTGTTGCTGCCACGTCATGGGACCAGCCCTTTCGTCCTCAGTTCTTGGCTGTCGGTGCTTGCGCCGGCACACCGCCCGGCGGCTGGCGTTTCCCTTCGCGCCAAGCCGGGCCGCGGCCCTGTCGAGCGAGTTCGATTCGGCCTGAGGGCGCCCCTGCCCGCGGGCGGGCCGCACCCGTGCCGACCAGCCAAAGTATAGCGCGAACGTTCAGCCAATACCAGATACCCACGCCCAGCGCCCACCCCGGCCCGCGCGGGCCTGCCGGGAGCGCCATCGTCAGGCACCGTACTCCGCCGAGGCGCACTTGTCGACCGCGAGGACGCGCCGGGTGCATGACAGGTTTGTCGACTGGGCGGGACTCGGAACTTATCTCGCCTGCAGGGTGCATAGAAACCTATAGAACAGGTCCCGACAGGGTGCCCAGTCCTGAGTTGGGGGAGTCCACATCGGGATCGGGATCGCTATCGACATCGCCAAGCGTGCCGTTCTGAGAGGAAAGGACCGGACGTCGATCCCGATAGCGATCCCGATCCCGATAGCGATCCCGATAGCGATCCCGATCCCGAGGAGCCGAGAAACCAATTGGGTGATCACCCCTCCGTCTTCGCACCGACAGGAATGTCATGCGCCCGCCGCGGCATGCAGGGCGGTGCTTGCCGCCTTTCCGCGCCCCATCGATGAGTTGCATGATGATACTATCACCTATATGTTAGCATTAGGTCCGGGTCAGTACCGCAAGACAGGACTCACGCGGCCACCGGGAGCGCCGGGGCGTCCGGCAGAGGGAGGGCGGCATGGATACGCGCGCTTTCAGAGCGGAATCCCAGGATGGTATGGACGGCCAGGTCCACGCGGGGGGCGATGCACTCTCGGCGACTCCTGTGCAACTGGCTCTGGATCTGCCGTCGGGCTATGTTGCGCCTGATGACGAGAACAACCAGGGCCGGAGTCCCGTGAGCCACGCCAAGCAACTGGGAGCCTACTACACCGACGAGGCCGTCGCGGCCTTCCTGGTTGCATGGGCGGCGCGCTCGGGCTCGGAAGTCTGCAGCTTCCTGGATCCTTCCTGCGGCGATGGCGCCTTCCTCCGGGCCGCCTGCCGGGAACTGCGCCAGGCCGGACGGCTCGAGAGTGGCTCTGTGTGTGGGGTGGATGTCGACCCGCAGGCCATCGCCAAGGCGCGCGCCGCGCTGTCCCGTGAGGTCGGCGGCGAGTCCTGCCGGCTGATCGAGCGCGACTTCTTTGATCTGGAGGACCATGCACTCCACGTCGACGCCGTCGTCGGCAACCCACCGTTTGTGCGCTTCCACCGGTTCGCCGGCGACCAGCGCCAGAGGGCCTTGGCGTGCGCCGCTCGGCAGGGCATCCAACTGTCTGGCCTCAGCAGCTCGTGGGCTCCCTTCGTCATCCACAGCGTGAGCATGGTTCGACCGGGTGGGCGGCTGGCCATGGTGCTGCCGATTGAGCTGACGTATGCGGTCTATGCAACGCCGGTGCTTTCCTTCCTGCTCGGTGCTTTTGCCGAGGTGAGCATCGTGACCTTTCGCAGCCCGCTGTTTGCCGATCTGAATGAAGCGACCCTCCTGCTTCTTGCCCGAGACCGCGGGTCTGGCCCCGGCGCCCTCACGAGTCTTGACCTCCAGGAGGCGACTGACCTGGGCGGGGTGTGCTGGGACGACCGGGGGGCGTTGGTGGGGGCAGCGGTCCTCGACGCCGGCCGCCTAAGCCGCGGGGAGCAGAGGCTGTCCGCGCAGTTCCTGCCGGCCTCAGCAGCGGCGCTCTGGGAGAGGGTCAGTGCCGACCCCAGGCTGGCCCGCCTTGGCGGCCTTGCCGACGTCGGAATTGGGTATGTCACGGGCGCCAATGACTTCTTCCACCTGAGCGAGCGCGAGACTGCGCAGTGGTCGATGCCGCGTGACTTCCTGGCCCGAGCTGTGGTGCGGAGCCGCGCCCTGCGGGGGCTGTCCTTCACGGCTGCCGACTGGCAGGCCGGGCTGGACTCCGGCGTGACGTCGAACCTGCTTCATGTCAACGGCGCACTCGAACTGCCTCGGGCCGTGACGGCCTACCTGCGCCACGGCGAAACGACGGGCGTCTCCGCAGGCTACAAATGCCGGCACCGGCGGCCGTGGTATGCCGTGCCCCAGGTGGCCTCACCCGACGCCTTCCTGACCTACATGAGCCACGCCGTCCCGCGAGTGGTCGCGAACCCATGCGGAGCGGTCGCGCCCAACACACTGCACTGCGTACACCTGCGCGAGGGTTCTGGCCTGGATGGGGCACAGTTGGCGCTGCTGTGGTGCAACTCGCTGACCCTCCTGAGCTGCGAACTCGAGGGCCATGCCCTGGGCGGCGGCATGCTCAAACTCGAGCCCACCGAGGCACGCCGGGTGCTCCTGCCGCCGTTGCCGGCAGGGTGGCGCACCTCGGATTTCCAGGGCCTCTTCGCTGAACTCAACGAGCTGAGCCGGGCTGGCCGGCATGATGAGGTTGTCGATCGCGTTGACCGCGAGGTCCTGGGCGACGGCCTGGGCCTCGACTCAGGGGATTGGGCGGTGCTGCGCGAAGCGACACGGCTGCTGCGGGCGCGGCGCCTCAGGAAGACAGGCTAAGGGAGTCCTTGCAGTGGAGAGAATCATCGGCTTCCGCCAGGCGCTTGAGGCATTTGCTACAGCCCTGAGCACCCAGAGTCAGGAGCACATCAAGCCCCTGCACAGACACATCGCCATGCGGCTTGTCTGCGAGGGAGGCTTCCTGCCCGAAGAGGTCACGCCGACCCCCCCGTTGCGCGCGATTCAGCGCGGCAGCAGTTGGTCTCTCGACCATGCGCCTGACGTGAGGAACGAGACCGAACTCACCGTCTTTGGGGGCATGAAGACCAAGAAGATCGACGTGGTCGTCGTCAAGCCGAGCATCGGGCCGGTACTGGCCGTTTCTGTCAAGGGCACCGCCAATGCCTACCGCAATCTGACCAACCGCATGGAAGAGGCCGTCGGCGACTCAACCAACATCCACATCATGTACCCGGGGATGGTTTACGGTTTTCTGCATGTGCTCCGTGCGAACCGCGAAGCGGATGGCTTCGACCGCAAAGACGCTGGGTTGCTTGTCGACGGGACTCTATCACCGATGATCGATCGCTATGCCGCGGCGCTGCGAGAGATGGCCTGCCGCCGCCTGGTTCGGGATGACCCGTCGGGCTACGAGGCCGTCGCGGTGGCTGTTGTCGAGACACGGCCCCAGGATGTCGGTCGGGTGGTGGGAGTGCCCGCGCTCCGAGAGTCCGCCCCGGAGTTGGCCTTGGAGACCTTCTTCCCGACCCTCTACCGCGTCTATGACCGGCGCTTCCCTTTTCGTGGCGAGAGCGTCGCCGAAGCGCCCCGGCGGTGCTGGTCACCGGACTCGCCCTTGTTTCGGAAGCTTGAGGGTGAGCTTGGCGCCACGTGGCAGGATGAGCTTGGTATTGAGGCGCGCCTTGCGCCTTAGGGTTTCGCGCCTTGGGGGCCACCTGGCTTCGGCCCAGCGCTCGCCGGTTGGCGGCGTGGGTTGCACGGCGTGGCCATTCTGTCCGGCCGCGCGGCGGTGCGGACGGGGTATTGGAGGGCATGTGGCATGGGGCTGTTTCTTGGGTTGGACTCGAGCACGCAGGGCCTGACGGCTCTGGTCGTGGACACGGCCCGCGGCGAGGTCGTCCATCAGGACGTCCTCAACTACGGCGCCGAGTTTCCGGAGTACGGCTCGCCGCAGGGCTTCCTGCCGCATGCGGATCCGCTGGTGCGTCATGCCGACCCGCGGCTGTGGGTGGCGGCTCTGGAGCGGCTCCTGGGTCGTCTGCGGGCGGCCGGCCTGGCGGCCCGCCTCGATGGCCTCAGCGGGAGCGCCCAGCAGCATGGCACCGTCTACCTGACGGGGTCCTTCCCGGCGGCGCCGGATCCGGGCGAGTCGCTGGCGGCGTGTGTCGGGCGGTCGTTAGCGCGGCCGACGGCGCCGATCTGGATGGACGCCAGCACCGCCGCCGAGTGCCGGCAGATCGAGGCGGCGCTCGGGGGTGCCGACGAGGTGCGTCGGCGCACCGGCTCGGCGGCGGTGGAGCGCTTTGCCGGGCCGCAGATCCGGCGTTTTGCCGTGACCGAGCCGGCGGCCTACGAGCGCACCGGGGTGATCCACCTGGTCAGCTCCTTCCTCGCCTCGGTGCTGACCGGCGTGAATGCCCCCATCGACCCGGGCGACGGTGCCGGGATGAACCTCCTGAACCTCTCGACGGGCGCCTGGGATGGCGACCTGGTGTCGGCGACGGCGCCGGGCCTGTCGGGTCGTCTGCCGGGCCTGTGCTCGGCCGGTGCTGTATGCGGTCCGGTGGCGCCCTGGCTGGTTGAGCGTTTTGGGCTGCGGCCGGGCACGCCGGTGGTGGCCTGGTCGGGCGACAACCCCAGCAGCCTCATCGGCGTTGGCGGCTGGGAGCCCGGCACCATGGCCATCTCGCTGGGCACTAGCGACACCTGCTTCGCGGCGATGCGTGCGCCGCGGGTCGACCCGGAGGGCTGCGGCCATGTCTTCGGCAACCCGGCCGGCGGGTTCATGTGCCTGATCTGCTTCCGAAATGGCTCCCTGGCGCGCGAGCACATCCGCGACCTCCATGGTCTGACCTGGCGGCAGTTCGATGGCGACTGCCTGGCCGCGACTCCGCCTGGCAACGGCGGCAACCTGATGTTGCCCTACGTGGTTCCGGAGATCACGCCGCGGGTCCTTTCGCCGGGCCTGCGGCGCCGCGGTGCGGCGACGTTCGAGGCGGGCGGGGACGCCGCCGGTGACGTCCGGGCGATCGTCGAAGCCCAGGCCCTCAGCCTGCGGCTGCACTCGCAGTGGATTGGCGAGGCCCCGACGGCCCTGCGCCTCACCGGCGGCGCCAGCCGTTCCGACGGCATCGGGCAGATCCTGGCGGACGTCTTCCAGGCCGAGGTCGAACGCCTCGACGTCGGGAATTCCGCCGCCCTGGGCGCCGCTCTGCGCGCGGCGCAGGCCGTCGAGGGCCTCCCATGGGCGGCCCTGGCGGCGCGCTTCTGCGCCCCGGTGGCCGGGCGACGGCTGCACCCGGTGGCGGCTAACGCGGCGCTCTATCGCGATCTCCTGAAGCGCTACGCCGCGCTGGAGGCGTCGTGCCGGGCCGACGAGGCATCACCCCCCGGCCGGTGAAGCCGGCGGGCGGTCCCGGCGCCTGAGGGCTGGGGACACTGGGGGACACCGGGGACACCGGGGACACCGGGGACACCGGGGCCAGCGAGGGGCTCTGCCTTGAGTCCCTTGAGTCCCTTGAGTCCCTTTCCGGGCCTGCGGCCCTGAGCCCGGTGCCGCTGGCCCGCGGTGCCGCCGGCGCGCCAGGCTTGCAGGGGGGCTTCTGGAGGGCGATAGTCTGGGCCGGTGGTATCCTCAGGCCGACAGCGAAGGTGAACAGGCGATGGCGATCCGTTTTGAAGACGTCAGCAAGGACTTCGGTGAGGTCCAGGCACTGCGTCGGGTCACGCTGGACATCCCGGATGGCGACGTCGTCTTTCTGCTGGGTCCTTCCGGTTGCGGCAAGACCACGCTGTTGCGCTGTCTGGCCGGTTTTGAGGAAGCGACGGCGGGGCGCATTCTGATGGATGGGAAGGACCTTGCCGGGGTGCCGCCGCATCGTCGCAACACGGCGATGGTGTTTCAGGGCTACGCGCTGTGGCCGCACATGACGGTGGCCGAGAATGTCGCGTTTGGCCTGGAGGTCCGTCGGGTGCCGCGCTCGGAGCGTCAGGAGCGTGTGCGTCGGGCGCTCGAGGTCGTGCGTATCACGGCGTTGGCCGACCGCAAGCCGAACGAGCTTTCGGGGGGTCAGCAGCAGCGTGTCGCGCTGGCGCGCACGCTGGTGCTCGAGCCGGCCTGTCTGCTCCCGGACGAGCCGCTGGCGAACCTCGACGCCAA
>JAAYZO010000743.1 GCA_012514865.1 Lentisphaerota bacterium
CCCCATTCCGGCCTGTTCCGACACCCCCATGGTGGACACCGCCCAGACACCGCCCGGAAAGCCTTCGGGAGGACTCAGGTGTCCACCATGGATCGGAATCGCTGTCCACTTTCAGCGGAATCTGCATTTGCCTGAGCGGCTCCCGGGTGCTATGCTTGGGGGCGTGCCGGCCGTCGTCGGCGGTGGTGTGGGTCGCTTCGGGGCAGCCGCGGCGTTGCCGCGCGGTGTGCGTGGAAGGCCTCCCCTTAAATTAAAGGAATCGATCATGTCCGAGTCGTGCCCACCGGTTGCCGAGTTGATGCGTCGGGCCCTGCGCCATGGCACCGCGTTGCCGGCCTTCAATATCCCTTACCACGCCATGATGGAGCCGGTCGTGCGGGCTCTGCGTGACACCCGTACGGTCGGGATGATCACGGTGGCGCGCCTGGAGTGGATCAAGTTCGAGTCGGTCAGTCTGGAGGCGATCCAGGAGACCTACGCGCGGCTGCGCGACGAGCGCTACACCCGACTGCATCTGGATCACTGCCCGGTGATCGACGAGGACCAGCTCCGCGTCGACTACGAGGATGTCATCCGGCGGGCCCTGGCGGCGGGGTACGACTCGGTGATGGTCGACGGCTCGCGGCTGCCGCTGGCGGAGAACATCGCGGTCAGCGCGCGTGCGGCGTCGCTGGCGCATGCGGCCGGCCGGCCGGTGGAGGCCGAACTGGGTGCGGTGATGGGCCACGAAGCGGGGCCGCTGCCGCCGTATGAGGAGCTCTTCGCCAGCGGCCGCGGCTTCACCGACGTCGCCGAGGCGGCGCGCTTCGTGCGCGAGACCGGCGTCGACTGGCTCTCGGTGGCGATCGGCAATGTCCACGGTGCGATCAGTGCGGCGCGGTCGGACAAGAAGGTCCCGGCGCGCCTGAACATCGAGCACCTCGCCGCCATCCGCGATGCCACCGGCGTGCCGTTGGTCCTGCATGGCGGCACCGGCATTCGGCGCGAGTACCTGCGCGAGGCGATCGCCCATGGCATTGCCAAGGTGAATATCGCCACCGCCATCCGCCAGCCCTACGAGGCGCTGGTGAGCCGCGATCCCGCGGCGGCCGTCGAGGGCGTCTACCGCGCCGCCGTCGAACAGATGGTCGACGAACTCGGCGTGGCCGGCAATGCCAGGACGCTGATGGGGGAGTGAGTTCGGAGTTCTGAGTTCGGAGTTCTGAGTTCGGAGTTCTGAGTTCTGAGTTCGGGGTTCGGAGTTCGGAGTGGTGAGGCCCGGCGACACGACGGAACAGGAGTGCAGGCCATGACGAGTTGCAGAGTCCGGCGGCCCTGGCGGGGGCTGGTCGCGTTGGCCGTGGTGTGGTCGGCAGCCGTGGTGGCTCAGAGCCCTGCGGCGGCGGCCGAGGCTGCGCTGCGGCCGTTCCTGCGGGCGGTCGCGACGGCCGCGCCGCCGCAGTTGGACGGCCTGGGCGGCGACGCGGTCTGGCAGGAGGCCCTGTCGGCGGGGCCCTGGGTGAGCCTGGACGGCTCGAGCCCGGCCGAGGAGCCGACCGCGGCGATGGTCGCCCACGACGCCGAGTCGCTGTACCTCCTCGTCGTCTGCTCGGAATCCCTGCTGAATCCCATGCTGCAGCGCACGCACGAGGTCAAGGCCGAGGCCGTGGACGCCGACGGCGCGGTCTTTGCCGACGACTGCATCGAGGTCTTCATCCAGCCCGGCGTCGAGGCGACGCCGTACTTCCACCTGGCGGTCAACCCGCGCGGGACGCTCTACGACGCCCGTTGTGTTGATGGCACCTACGACACCGCCTGGTCGTCGCAGGCGCGCGTCACGGCCACGGCCGACACCACGGCCTGGACGGTCGAGGTGGCGGTGCCGTTGGCGGCGCTCGGCGGCGCGCCGGCCGCGGACGCCACCTGGGGCTTCAACCTGGCGCGCCGGCGTCACTCGACCGGGACGTGGAGCTGCTGGTCGCCGACCGGCGGCTCGCTGCACACGCCGTCGCGCTTCGGCACGCTCGCCTTCCAGGGGCCGCCGGCGTCTCTGACGGCGCCCCAGGCGCCGGGCTTCGAGGAGGGCCCCCAGCGCTGGCAGTTCATGGTCCGCAGCGCGCAGCCCCTCCAGGCCACGGCCCTGATCCGCCACGGGGACTTCCCCTGGCAGGCGCTGACCAGCCCCATCGAGCCTTCGGCCGAGGCGCAGCGCCGGCGCCTCGAGGCCGTCCTCACGCGCGCCAATACCGCCATCTGGCTCAACGCACCGCCCGAGCAGGCCGCCGCGACCCTGTGCTTCCGCACCGACCGGCTTCCCGTGCGCGGCGGCACGACCTACCGCTTTGCGGCCCGGGTGCGCGCCGAGGGCCTCACCGGCGGCGGCCGGCCGCTGGTCTTCTCGGTCAGTTCCTACGACGCGGCGGGTGCGGTCCTGCAGACTTACCAGAGCATCCTGGCCATTCCCGAGGGCACCTACGACTGGCGTGATGTCGAGGCCGAGTGGCAGGCCCCGGAGGCGGCGGCCGAGATCCTCTTCTGGGTGGTGAAGTGGGGTGGCTCGGGCGTTTCCGGCCAGGTCTGGCTCGACGACCTGCGGCTGTTGCGGCCGGACAGCCCGGTGAATGTCCTGCCCAACGGCGCGGTCGCGGTCAATGCCGAGGGCTCGACCTTCGGCTGGAATCTCTTCACCGGCTCGCGGGCGCAGCCCTCCTACGACCACGGTGCCCTGGCCGAGCAGGCCTGCGAGATCCGCGACGCCGACGGCCGCCTGCTCTGGCGCGCCGGGCCCTTCGCCGGCGAGGTCGTGGCGCGCGTGACGGCCATCAGCGCGGTGCCGATGCTGACCGCCTCCATGGGCGACTCCGACAGCACCCTGCGGCTTAAGGACCTCCATGTCAAAGAGGGCGGCGTGCTGACGTTGCCGGTCGTCCTGCGCAGCTCGGAACCGCGGCGCTACGGCTGGGCCGACGTCGTGCTGGAGGTCCCCGAGCAGCTCCACCTGATCTCGCCCGAGCCGCGTGCCGCGATACTGGAGCGCCGTCTCGAGGCCGGCCGCCGGAGCTACCGCGTGCGTTTTGGCGGCGAGGCGATCAGCCCGATGGACGGGACCAAGGCCGAGCAGCAGGTGCACTATCTCCTCCTGGAGTGCGGCCTGCTGCCGGCGGCGCCGACGGCGCCGCTGCTGCTGCGCCTCGGCGGCGCGGTCGAGGGTGTCGCCGAGGAACTCCTCGAGATGCCGGTGCATGTCCTGCCGCCGCTGACCTGGCGTCGTCCGGAGCAGGTCCTCATCAAGAACTGGGCCTGCAGCAGCTTCTACCGTCCCTTCCACCAGCTCAACGCCGCCGAGCAGGCGGCGGTGGCGCGCCTCTGGCGCCAGGCCGGCTTCAACCGCGCCGGGCCCTCGCTGCCCGAGGCCCTGCGCGACCGCCATGGCTTCCTGGCCCAGGGCCACATACCCCTGACCACGGCCGGCGGGAACTTCCCCGGTGGCGCCGAGTACCTCGAGGCCCACCCTGAGGCGCAGGCGATGACCTTCGCCGGACAGGTCCGCGCCGGGACCTTCTGCCCGACCTACTTCCTGAGCGACGCCAATGGCCACCTCGCCGAGGTCGCGGCCTGGCTCGGCGAGCAGGCGCGGCGCTATCCGCAGCTCGATTGGGACTACGAGGTGCCGGTCCTGCGTGATGGCTCGATCTGTGCCTGCGACCGCTGTCTGGAGGCCTTCCGTCAGGCTCACGGCCTGGCCGACCCGGCTGCGGTGAACCGCGAGACGGTGCGGCAGACGCATCGCCGTGAGTGGGTGGCCTGGCGCTGCCGCGAGAACGCGCGTCTGGCGGAGGTGTTCCGTCGGCATATCAAGGCGGCCAACCCCGACTGCCTGTTCAGCATCTACTCCGGGTATCAGGGCGACACCGACGAGAAGTACGGCGTCGACTGGCGCAGCATGGCGGTGCCGGCGGACCTGGTCTGGGCCGGCTACGGCCGGCCGGTGGCGGCGATTCAGGCGACGCACGAGGCGATTGCCGGTCGGCCCTTCGTCTGCGGCCTGCTGGCGTGGTACGGCTCGCATCCATGGAATAACCAGGGCGCCCAGATCGACCTGCTGCGGCGGCTGACCGACGGCGGCAATGGCGTCATGAGCTACTTCAACTGGGTTGTCGATGGGCGTTTCTACCGCGGCGTCAGCCGTGCCGCGGCCGTGGCGGCGGATTTCGAGGCGGCGTTCCAGTGGTCGACCGGCGCCGATGGCACGACCCGGAGCCACTACGAGCGTGCCGACGACCTGGTCGAGGTCGGCGGCGAGGGCCTGCCCGAGGATGTCACGGTCCTGCGCTCCGGCGCCGACCGCCTGCTGTTCGTCTTCAACGCCACGGCCGGCGACCGCGTCTTCGAGCTGCGTCATCGCGACTGGCGTGAGGGCATGGCCTGCATCGACCTGGAGAGCAAAGAGATCTTCGGCGAGAGCCTGTCGATCACGGTCCCCAGCCGCGAGGTGCGTCTGCTGCACCTGCGCGCCCCCGGCCCGGTCGAGGTGGCGGCGCCGCGGGTGCTCTCGGCGCAGGACGGCGAACCCGCCGGTGCGGTGCTGCTGGCCTGGCAGGGCCAGGGCAGTCACCCCGGCGATCAGGTCTTCGACCTCCAGACCAGCGGCACGGCGGCCTTCGCGCCGGCGGCCACGACGACCACCGAGGGCCTCACCGGCACGGTCTTCGCCTGGCGCCAGATCGCCCCGGGCGAGACCGCCTACTGGCGCGTGCGCGGCCGCGACCCGATCACCGGCGCGGCCGGGGGATGGTCCGAGGCCGTCCGCGTCGTGCGCGGCGGCTTCGCCGAGCCGGCCCTGGCCCCGGCCGCCTTCAGCCCCAATGGCGATGGCCAGCTCGACGACGCCCGCATCACCGCCGAGATGGCGTCCGACCAGCCCTGGACGGTGCGCATCCTCGACGCGGCCGGCGCGGTGCGCCGCGAGATCGCCGGCGAGGGCCGCCTCGTCGATGTCGTCTGGGACGGCCGCGACGGCGCCGGCCAGGTCCTGCCGACAGGGACGTACCGCTTCGAGGTCGTCCCGGCGGGCGCCGCGGCCCTGGCCAGCGGCGGCAACCTCGACATCAACCCGCGCGTCGGCCTGCCCAACCCCGGCCTGGACCGCTGCCAGGGCTTCGCGCTGACCATCCCGCGCGGCCGGGGCCGGCTCCTGCGCGACTACGACACCAGCGCCACCGGTTCCTACTCGCTGGCCCTGCGCAGCGAGGCGCCCGGCACGGATGCCTACTGGAGCAACTACGCCGCCGGCGGCCTCGGCAGCCCGCCCATGCTGGTCACTCCCGGCAAGGCCTACCGCTTCGCGGCTCAGGTGCGTACGGATCTGCGCGGCGGCCAGGCCAGCCTGGCACTGACCTTCTTCACCGCCGACGGCCGCTGGGCCGGCGTGCCCGGCCACAAGGCCTCCGGAGTGCCCTCGGAGCCGGTCACCGGCCAGCAGGACTGGACCCGCCGCGAGCTGGTCCTGACGGCACCGCCCGGGGCCTTCGCCGCTGTGCTGTTCTTCCGGGTCGAGAAGGCCGACGGCACCGCCTGGTTCGACGACGTCGCCTTCGAGGAGGTCCCGGGGCCGCGTTGACGCGGCCTTCCGGCTCGGGACACGGACCCACACGGACGGGCACGGACGGACACGGACGGGCTCTGCCGGGCCTCGGGCGTTGGGCGTTGGGCGTTGGGCGTTCGGCGCTGTTTCCGTCTGATCCGTCCGATCTTCCGCAATTTCCCGCCCCTCTTCCTCTTCGGCTTCGGGCCTTGGGCGCGGGGCGAGCCGTCGCGCCGCAGGAAATCCGTCGCGGCGGCGCGAACCGGCTCTCATGGGCGTCCCCGCGGGCTATATTGGTATCCCATCACCACCTGGCGGAAAGGGTGCCCCATGAGTGCTGTTCGGATTCAGGCTGGCCAGAGCGTTCTCTTCCAAGGCGACAGCATCACCGACGCCGGCCGGTCCCGCGAGAATCCCGCCGAGCTGGGCCGCGGCTACCCGCACCTGGTGGCGGCCTGGTTCGGGATGCTCCAGCCCGAGTTGCGCGTGCGGTTCCTGAACCGCGGCATCAGCGGCAACCGCGCCCGCGACCTGCAGTCGCGCTGGCAGGCTGACTGCCTGGACCTCAAGCCGGACTGGGTCTCGATCCTGATCGGTATCAACGACACCTGGCGGCGTTTTGACCGCCAGGACCCGACCGCCGCGGCCGACTTTGCGGCGTCCTACCGCGACATCCTGCGGCGCACGCAGGACGCCCTGCAGGCCCGCCTGATTCTTCTGGAGCCCTTCGTGCTGCCGCATCCGGCCGACCGCAAGGCCTGGCGTGAGGACCTCGACCCGAAGATCGCGGTGGTCCGCGAGCTGGCCCTGGAGTTCAACGCCGTGTACATCCCGCTCGACGGGCTCTTCGCGGCGGCCGCAGCGCGTCGCGAGCCGTCCTTCTGGGCGGCGGACGGCGTGCATCCGACGCCGTCCGGCCATGCGCTGATCGCGCGCGCCTGGCTCGAGGCGGTGGGCGTGTGCTGAGCATGGCAGACGAGACGAGGGCAGGCAGCGTGTGCACCGAGTGGCAACCCGAGGCGATCGTCGATCTCCTGGTCGCCTGCGGACGCATCGGCCTCGAGGCGCAGTCGCAGACGGCCTGGACCCTCAAGCAGGATGGCTCCCTCGTCACCGAGACGGACCGCGCCATCGAGCAGCTCCTGTCGGAGCGCTTTGACCGTCCTGCCGAGGGCAGCCGGCTGATCGGCGAGGAGACCGTCGCCAGTCGCGACGAAGCCTACATCGACGCCGCTCTGGAGGGCACCGCCTGGATCGTCGACCCGATTGACGGCACGGCGCCGTTTGCGCACGGCCTGCCCTCCTGGGGGACCTCGATCGGCTTCGCGCGCGGCGGCCGTATCGAGCATGGCGCCATCGTCCTGCCGGTCTCGGGTGAACTCCTGGTGACCGTCGGCGACGAGGTCTGGTGGGCGCATGACCTGGACCTGCGCCGGCCCTGCGGCCCGGTGAGGCTCGAACCCCTGCCGCCGCGGCACCAGCCCCTGAGCCGCGGCGGCATGATCGCCCTCGGCCAGCGTTTCGTGCGGACGCGGTCACTGCCGTGGAGCAACCCGGCGGTGGTCACGGGCTGTGCCATCCAGGCCCTGGCCTGGGTGCTGCTGGGCCGCGTCATGGGCTGCATCGGCCACATGAAGCTCTGGGACGTGGCCGGTGTCCTGCCGATGCTCGAACGCGCCGGTTTCGTGGCCCGCCTGGCCGACGGTGCGCCGATGACCACCGCCGTCGCCGATGGCGCCTTCCTCCTCGCGGCGGGCCACCCCGAGCGCTGGGCACAGCGCGACCACGTCGCCTTCGGCCCGACCGCCGTCGTTGAGGCCCTCCTCGCGGAGGTCCTGAGCGAGACCCCGACTGCATCAGGAGGGCTCCGTCGATGACATCACGCCTCTTCACACGGCTGGGCGCCGGGCTGGTCCTCGGTGCCGTCGCGCTGCTCCTGGTCGGCCTGGGCGGCTGCAGCGGTGAGGCCCTCGTCGACGAGCGCAACATCTACTACATCCGCGGCGTGAAGCTGCGCGAACAGAAGAACCACGAGGAGGCCGCCGAGGCCTTCGCGACCTGCCTGCGGCTCAGCCCGCAGTCGGCTCAGGCCCATTTGCAGCTCGCCCTCCTCTACGACGAACCCCTCAACGACCCCCTCACCGCCGTGTACCACTACCGGCACTTCCTCGAGATGCGCCCTGACGACCCCAACGCCGCCGCGGCACGGGACTGGCTTGCCAAGGCCGAGAGGAAGCTCCTCAACCGCCTGCAGCAGGCGGCGGTCTATGCGGCCATGCAGCAGGTCGACGGCGCGGCCGCCTCCGTTCCCGAGAACGCCGCGGCGCGCGAACTGGAACTCCTGGCGCGAGTGCAGGAGCTGAGCCTCCTGAACGACCAGCTCCGCTCGCGCCTGGACGCGCCGGGCGCCGCGGTGCCATCGACATCGGGTCCGGCGCCGACGGCCCTCGCGGGCGCGGCGCCGCCGTCCGCGCCATCGCCCGCCGCCGTCGCGTCCGCGCCGGTGGCCCCGCC
Source organism: Lentisphaerota bacterium (assembly GCA_012514865.1). GTDB lineage: Bacteria > Verrucomicrobiota > Lentisphaeria > Oligosphaerales > JAFGRS01 > JAGVUW01. The sequence goes on from JAAYZO010000743.1 coordinate 8,078, forward strand.
GCCCGCCGCCTTCACCCCGGTCGTGCCGGCCCCCGCCGCGCCGAGCCCGCCGCCGGCGCCATCTCGTCCCGCCGCCCCGCCGCCGGGGCTCACGCCGCCGACTGCGCCGGCACGCGTTGCGCCGAGCCCCGGCACGCGTTTCCACGTCGTCGTCAAGGGCGATACCCTCAGCAGCCTCTCGCGGCGCTACTATGGCAGCATGAGCCACTGGCCGCAGTTGAAGCAGGTCAACCACGACATCCTCGGCGGGCGCGACGATCTGCGTCTGGGGCAGCGTCTGCGCATCCCGCCCCTGGAGGAGATCCGCGCCCTCGGCACGGCGGGGGCGCGTACGGCGCCGTGAGCCGATGGTGAGATGACCATGGCCAAGGACACCCTGACAAGTCGGCTGGTCACGACACGCAGCTTCGCCCCGGGCGAGCCGCGGGCCGAGGCCGAGGCGCGCACCGAGGCGGCGCCGGCGGCGCCGCGGGCTGAAGCCGCGCCGCGGGCTGAGACCGCGCCGGCCGGACCGCGCGTTGAAGCCGCGCCGGTCGAGCCGCCGGCGCCGTCGGCTGGTCTCGACGACTTGGTGCGACGCGAAGAGCACGAGCTGAAGCGCCAGTCGATCGCGCAGAGCTGGAGCGAGGTGCGCCAGCGCCGCCGGGAGGTCCTCGTCGATCTCGACCGGGCGGTGCAGGTCCTCGAGAAACGCCAGCGTGAGGTCGAGGAACTGCGACGGACGCTGATGCAGCGCCGCGAGGCCGTGGCGGGCATCGATGCGGAGCGCGCCGAGGTGCCGACGCTGGAGACCTTGCGGCGGATGAAGCAGGACCTGCATGACGCCCATGTCGAGCTGGCGGTGTACCAGCGTCTGGAGGCCCGCGACGCCGACGCCCGCCGCGTCGCGCTGAGCGACCTCGGCTTCAGCGACCTGACGCGGATCGGCCTGGGGCTGTTCTGGCCGCTGATGGCCGCGATCGTGGCCGGGGCCGTGGTGCTGGCCCTGGGTTTCCGCCTGGCCCTGGCTTTGTAGTGGTGTTGGGATGAGACGGCGCGGCGCCGCCAAGGGCGGCGTGCCGATAATGCAATCGTGAGAATCAGCCGTACGTGAAGACGAGCGTCCAGTCAGCCAAGCCCCGCCAGCGCCAGCAGTTGGCGGTCTATCTTGGCGCCAGCAACTCGCGGCGTTTCCCGCAGCCGGGCGCCGGCTCGCGCCACGCCGAGGGCATCCGGGTCAAGCTCCTGGTCGCCGCCGTCGTCATGCTCTGCCTCTGCCTCTGGGGCCTCTGGCACGAGTTCTTCTGAGAGGCCATTCCGTCACCGGCCGGTGACCGCCGCCCCAGCAGCCCGCCCTGCCGCCGCGAGGCGATCGCGGGGCCGCGGTGACGCGGCCTCCCGGCTCGACACGGACCCGCCCAGCGCGGGCTCTGCCCGCAACCCAAAGGGTCGAGGGTCGGGTGTCGAGGGTTGGCTTTACCGGGCCGCGGGAACGCGGCCGCCGCGCCCAGGACACGGACGAACACTGACGGGCACGGACGGACACGGACGCGGTCTTCGGGCACGGGGTCGGGGGTCGAGGG
>JAAYZO010000744.1 GCA_012514865.1 Lentisphaerota bacterium
AGGGCACGCAGACGCATCTTCGCGCGCCTGCTCCGCGCCTCACGCTCGGCCCTCTCCGCACGCGCCCGCCCGGCGGCACGCAACCTCATCCGCGGCGTCGGCTTGCGCTTGCCGGAGAGGTACTCCACGACGAGACCACCGGCGAACGGATGGCACTCACCGGCAGCGTAGCCGATGCGCCACTTGTAGTGATTGCAGGCGGCCGCTGTGCGCGGGCCGAACACGCCGTCGAGCGGGCCGGGCTTCATGCCGGCCTTGCGCAGGAGTCGCTGCAGGTGCTTCACGTCGCTGCCGGTCATCAGGGGCTTGCGGATTTCGAGTAGACGCACAGGTACCTCCTACTTGACGAGTGAGACGACGACGGCGCCGACGGCGCCAAGGGCGGCAACCAGAGTGGCCCGGTGCCACCAGACGAGGTTGCCGATCTGCTCTTCAACGGTGGTCATGCGGCCCTTGAGGCCACCGTCGCGCGATCCCTCCGTCCCGTAGACGGTGGACTCCAGGTTGTCGACGCGAGGGCAGTCGCGGATGCACGTCTCGCACGAGGCAGCCTTGATGCCGGCCGCCACCTCCTCACGGACGACGAGGCGCAGCACGGACTCACCCTGCTTGGTCAGGCCCGGGATGATGCCGCCGTTCGGCTGGTCGGCCACTACTGCCTCCTCCGGTACGGCTTGTGCAGGGGTACGGGCTTTACGCTGCCGGCGGCCTGTAGCTGCTCGATCAGGGCGTCCGAGGAGAGGCCGACCTCCATGTCCACGTAGCCGCTGGCGGCGTCGACGCGGGCCCTCGTCACGTACAGGGGCCCGTGGCCGGCCTCCTCGCTGTCCACCCAATCGCCGCCCTTCACGTAGGGCGCCGGCCGCGTCCCACCGCTGTAGACCGGCACTGTCGGACAGCGCAGGCCCACGGGTCCGCTCGCCTCGGCGATTCCCAAGTGGCCGGCCAGCTTGCCGGCGAGCTTCTTGGCGTCCTCGGCGGTGTAGCGGCGCTGCGAGAAGTCGATGGTGACCACGGGCGCGGTCACGCCCGTAAAGGGGCTGCCAGTCGTCCAGCCGGGGTCGGTGGGGCCGATGACGGTCGCCGGGCTGCCGGCCGGCCAGATGCTCGTCCCTGTGTGCCCGTAGATGAGCCGCACGGAGCGCGGCGTTCCGGTGTCGGGGCGAAGGCGCACGTCCCAGAGCACGTCGCCGTCGCTGGCGTCCAGCAGGTAGCAGTTGGGCAGCGTGCGGATGACGTTCGGGTCGGTCGGCAGCGGGCGAGCCCGGAAGCGCCCGTCCCAGTAGCCCCACTCGACCAGCTCGCTGGCCTGCTGTGCGAGGGCAGCGAGGGCGCTCGAGGGATCTACGCTCGGGCGCACGACGAGGGACTTCATGAGGTTGCCGATGGGCGACGTGTCGTAGCCGGTCGCCAGTCCAGTGAACTGCGCCACGGCGAGCATCGCTTGGTCGATGGTCTTCTGCGCCACGTCGGTGTAGAGGACTACGTCGTCCAACTCGATGAAGCGTTCGTCCGTGGTCTTGGTGCCGCCCTGCTTGGCGCTGTAGAGCCAGAGGGCCACGTAGCCGGCGCCGCTCGGCGCGGCGAAGGCGCAGTCGAACACCTTGTCTTTGCCGGTCGTGCCGGGGCTCCACGTCTTGATGACGTTGTAGTCGGACACGTCAAGGTTGACCCGGTACTTGGGCCACCAGACGAGCGCGGCCTTCATGTTGTCTTTGAGGTTCCAGCTCGCCGTGCCGGTGATCCGCCGCCAGCCGTTGAGCGGGCCGCCGTCACTCGTGCACAGGTGGGTCGAGCCGTTGTAGGCGACGGCCCCGATCATGCCGGCGCGGTCGTAGGGCACCTTCACGTTGTCGCCCACCGTGACCGCGACCCGGTCGCTGTTGTCGAAGCTGAAGCAATGCGGGCTGCGCTTGTTGGCGAACCACACGGACGGGTCGGCGTCGGTGAAGGTGAAGCCCACGTCGCCCCGGCTCTTGGCGACCTCCAGCGGGCCGGCGCACTCAACCTCCACGCTGGCGGTCTCGCCCGAGTAACCGCGTCCCGGATCACTGACGATGTAGCCGGTGTAGAGGCGCGTCGTCAGGCCGGCGTAGGTGTGCTCGACGACGACCGGTGCGCCGTGACGGAGCTGCGGGTACTGGCCGCGCACGTTGAACGGGTCGGCCACCTGCACGTCGAAGCCG
>JAAYZO010000745.1 GCA_012514865.1 Lentisphaerota bacterium
AGGTCGTCGACCTTGACATAGTCGAGGCCGAGGGCCTGCATGGCAGCCGGGTAGTCGCCAATATGCTGTGAGAGGTAGCTCGAGCGTGAGAGCTTCGGGTTGGCCATGGCGATTCTCCTGGCGGTGGTCCTGAGTCGACTCGGCAGTCGTCAGCGGCGGCGCCCGGCCGGTTCCTGCGCCCGGCGCCGGGCCGCGGTTGCGAACGCGGGTTAATGTCCTGCGCGGCCGGCGCCCTGTCAACCACCGCCACGGTCTGGGCCGGGCGGTTTGAGGGTCCGGTTCTGGCGCCCCTTCAGGGCGCGTGGTCCGTGGGTTCGCGTTTCCGGGGGTCGTGCTCTCGCGCGACCCCCGGCTACGATCCGGCACCCCTCCAGGGTGGCCAGGCGGGCGCCGACGCGATCGTCGGGCAGCCCTGCGGTTTGGGCCGGCCGTGTCGGGTGGCTACATTGCTCGCGAGGCAGAATCGCGGCGCCGCGGCGGCCGTCGGCCGCCGCGGCACTCCAAACCCCACACGAGAGGCCCGTCATGGATAGTCAGACCCGCCACCTGCGACGCCACGGCCAGTGCCGACGGCAGTTCTCGGCCGCTCTCCTCGCCTGGGCCGCCGCCGGGCTGCTCGCGGCAGGCGCCACGGCCGCCGACGCGCCGGCGAACCTGGTGGAGAACGCGTCCTTCGAAGACGGGCTCAAGGGCTGGTCGTCGTACGTGGCGCGGGCGCCGGGGAAGTGCCAGATCGACACGGCCGTGGCGCACGACGGCAAGGCCAGCGTCCGGGTCACCTCCGGGGCCGGCGCGCGCATCTCGCTGTCGACGCGGCTGCCGGTCGAGCCGGACCGCGTCTATCGTCTGACGCTGTGGTACCGCACCGAGGTCCTCGAGGTCGCGGCCGCGGCCGCGGCGCCGGCGCCGGCGGCCGAGGTCAACGAGCTGGCCGAGGCGCAGGCCGACACCGGCCAGACCGTGCTGCGGACCGTGATGCGTCCGCCGGCGGGCTGTCGTTCGAACACCGGCGACTTCCTCTGCTATGTGGGCGAGCAGCCCTTCCCGGCGACCTTCGGTGCCTGGCGGCGTTTTGAGATGCTGCTGCGGACGCATCCCCTGGCGGCCTTCTGCGGCCTGGAGATCAACGTCTACTCGCGGGTTCTCTGGATCGACACGGTGTCAGTGGAGCCGTCGGAGCCCGGCCCGGGCGAGGCGGTCACGTCCTTCGCGCCGGTGGTGTCGTCGCCGCTGTATGAGGAACTCCTGACCGACACGCCCTCGGGCGCGACGGTCTTCCCGAACTGGTCCTACAATTTCAGCGGCATGCGCCCGGCGGCCCTCAAGTTCGGCCTCGAGTATGTCCAGGCCGAGCAGTACGCCGTGGCCGGCCGGCACCGCTTCTCCAGCACCGGCCCCGGCGACCGGGCCCTCGCCCGGCAGTACGACGTGCCCCTGCTCGGCTTCGTCAACCACTTCTCTGAGGTCATCAACAAGTCCAAGGCCGGCCGCACCGCGCCGACGCCGCTGCTGCACCCGCTGACCGAGACGCTCATGCTCGAGTACATCGAGGCCCTGCATCGCGACTGGGCCGGCCGCGTCTGGGGCCTCTTCTATGTCGACGAGCCCTTCGGCCGGGGCGCGGTCAAGCCCTCGCCGGCGATGTTCACGGGCGAGGACAAGGACTTCTGGACGCAGGCCGACCGCGAGGTCCGCGAGCAGTTCGGCGGCGGCGTCTATGGCATGCCGACCGGCGAGGGCGAGGAGCCCTTCCACTGGATTGCCTACCGGCGCTGGGCCGAGCAGCGCCTCTTCGAGCTGTTCTCGCGGCTGCAGGCGCGCGCCAAGGCGCTGAATCCCGAGGTCGTCCTGATCGGGCCGGATGAACTCAGCGCCGCCATTCCGCGTGACTGGGAACGCCTCGCCGCGACCTGGGACCTCTCCACCGGCCAGACGCTGCCGGCGTGGAGCCCGCTGCGCCAGAGCATCACCGGCTTCCTGACCAAGTTTTACGCCGATCTGACCCTGAAGCCGACCTGCCCCTTCGTCCAGGCCTCGGCCTACGACCACGCTGCCACGCCGGGCCTGGCGCGGGCGCTGTACAGCGAGGTCCTGCGCAACGGCGGCAGCGCCTTCTGGATCAACGGCGTCGAGTGGTACGACCGCGAGTTCGGGCACCCGTCCTTCAACTCGCCGGACCGCTGGGCGGCGATGCGCGAGCTGGCCGACACGGTGCGGCGTACGCCGCGCCTGCGTATGCCGGCTGCCGACAGCGCCGTGCTCTACTCGGTCGACACCCACCAGGCCATACCCAACTACCAGCAGAGCAGCCCGCCCTGCGCCGCCGCGCATCGGCTCATCGGGCCGACGGCCGGCGGCTGGTTCCACTTCATCAGCGAGGGCCAGATCGAGCGCGGCAGCCGCAACCTGGCCGACTACAAGGTCATCTACGTACCCGCCGCCACCTACCTGCGCCGCCCCGTGGCCGAGGCGCTCGAGGCCTACGCCCGCGCCGGCGGCATCCTGGTCTGCACCGACCCCACGGCGCTGACGGCCGACGACCGCGGCGCGAGCCTCGCCGACCTTCGCGAGCGCTGCTTCGGCATCCGCGTCGCCGGCGAGGCCCGCAGCACGCGCCTCGCCCGCGCCGATGCTGTCGGCGACCTGGCCATGCTGGCGGATGCCGAGTACCCGGTCTTCGAGACGCCGCGGCGCCTCGAGATCGTCGAGCCCGCGGCCACGCGCGTGCTCATGCGCTTCGCCGATGGCTCGCCGGGGCTCGTCCTGCGGGCCCTCGGCGCGGGCCGGACGCTGTTCTTCGCCGCCAATCCCCTCGGCGGCAACACCGTCTCCCAGCCGGAGTGGCAACGCTTCTTCCGCGGCCTGCATGTCTGGGCCGGCGCTGCCGTCGACCTGCCCATCTGGCGCTTCCAACTGCCGCTGCAGACCCCCGAGGCGAGCCTGCCTGCCGAGGCGCCGGTGCAGTGCCTGACCGGCAACCACGTCGAGATGCGCAGCAGCGTCATCTTCACGCCCAACAACCGCGAGGTCGCCGGGACGTACCGCTATGCCGTCGCGACGCCGCCCGAAGGCCAGCCCGGCGAGGCCATCGCCTTCACCGCCGGCCGGCTCACCGACCGCGTCCGGGCCCACCGCACGGCCGTGCGCGGCCACCAGAAACGCCCCGAGGGCTACGAGCCCTTCCGCCAGGACGACTGGTCGATCACCTGGGCCGACACGGCCCAGCCGCTGGTCGTCGACATCGACTTCCCGGAGGTCTGCGCCATGCGGCGCCTGGCGGTGGTGGTTGCCGGCGAGGTCCCGGCGCTGCGGGTGCTGTCGGGCGAGCGCGAACTGGCCCGCGCCGAGGCTGTGTCGCTGCCCGACACCGACACCCGCCGCATCGAGGTCGCGATCGATGGCTCGCACCGCGCCCTGCGCCTGCAGTTCGCGCCCGGCCGCGACGCGGCGCGGCCCCTGATCCTGGCCGAGATCGAGGTCTGGGGCGAGTGATCCGATCGCCGGCCAGGTAGGTCCACGGCGCCGACCGTGGACCTACCGGGCGCCGGGGAACGGCGCCCGGAAGATGCCGAGCCGACGCTCGGCGCTCCCGGCGGCCCGGGCGACGGTCAGAGCAGGACGGCAGATCGCTCGCCGCGCGTCCGCTGGCGGGCCAGTGTCCACAGACGCGAACGCGCCCAGCGCCCAACGCCGGAGCCGGCAAGGCCCCGTCCGTGTCCGTCCGTGTGGGTCCGTGTCCGTCTGTGTCGCCGAGCCCCAGGGCCGCGTCCTCGCGGCCCTGTTCCCCGACCCCTTGGGTTGTGGGCAGAGCTCGCGCCAAGGTGCTCTGCGGGCAACTCCCCTTCCTCTCTCCGTGTGCTCTGTGGGCAGTCCCTTCCGGGGGTCGGAGGGCGGCGTGTCCTTGCCCGCCCAGCCCGCGCCCTCTCAAAGCGCGATGTGGGTGGCGCCCTCTTCGGCGGCGCGCTGGACGGTCAGTGCCACCCGTGCGGCGCGGATGACGAGGGCCGTGGTCAGCTCGGCCTGCGCCGGCTCGCCGCGGATCTCGCTCAGGAAGTCGTCGAGGTAGTCGGCCTTGCGGGTGACCTCGGCGGCGACCTCGCGCGGCTTCGCATCGGCATGGGTCGCCAGGTAGAGGGTGTTCTCGCCGCAGGCGGTCTCGACCATGCCTTCGGAGCCGTGGACCGTAATCCGCCAGTACGGCCGCACCGCGTAGCCGCAGCGGTCCGGGTTGAGGTAGGACACATCGCCGAGGACGCCGGCGCCGTTCTCGAGCCTGAGCATGAGTTGGGCGCAGTCCTGGAACCACGGGTACTGCGGCGTCTTGCCATTCCAGACGCGCGCCGCCACGACCTCGCTGATCTCCAGGCCGGTCATCCACGGGATCGCGTCGACGGCGTGGATGGCGATGTCGTTGATGGTGCCGCCGTGCATCCCGGGCTCGAAGTACCACCCCGGCCGCGTCCCCAGCATCAGCGGGTGCTGACCGCTGAAGCTCAGGGTCAGGACCTCGCCGATGGCGCCCTCGCGCAGGAGCCGCCGCAGGGTCTGCCGTGTCGCCCCGGCGCGCATATCGAGCTGGCAGCCGACGCTGAGGCCCTTCCGAGCCGCCAGGGCCTCGATGGTCGCCAGCTCGGTCAGGCTCGTGCAGACCGGCTTGTCCAGAATGACATGCTTGCCCGCCTCGAGCGCCCGGATGGCCATACCGCCGCGCCGCGCATAGACATCGCCGATCGCCACCACGTCGCAGTCGACGTCGGCCAGCATGCGCTCGAAGGAGTCGTGCGTAAAGGCGACACTCCCGGCCTCCGACAGACTCCGCCGCGTCGCGTCGTCAGCCTCGAAGGCCGCCACCAGCGACGCCTCCGACGAGGCCTTGACCTTGGCCAGGAGGCCCATGATGTGACCATGGCGGAAACCGGCAAAGGCGAATCGGACGGGCTTCATGGCTGCTCCGGGCTGAAGACTCTCGAAAACCACAGGCCTCTCGGGGATCCGATGACACCATCGCCCGCCGGAGGCCTCCCGTCAACCCGGCGGCGGGCTCTCCCGGGGCTGTTTGAACGTCCGGTTCTGGCACCCCTTCAGGGTGCGTCGTTCATGGATTTGCGTCTC
>JAAYZO010000746.1 GCA_012514865.1 Lentisphaerota bacterium
CCTCGGCGTCCGCTGCGAGGAGCCCTTCATCGACAAGATGGCGGTGCGGCACCGCGAGCGCGACAGCGATGTCTGGCAGGACGACGTCGTCGAGTTCATGGTGATGCCGTGTCCGCGCGATGTCGGCCTGTATGTGCAGTTCTGCGTCAATCCTGCCGGTGCTCTTCTGGACGGCGCTCTGGCCGGTCCGGCGGCGCGTCTGGAGCGCGGTTACGACAGTGGCGCCGAGGTCAAGGCCCAGGTGGGTGCGGGTGAGTGGTCGGTGGAGATGCGGGTGCCGCTGGCGGGTCTGCCGGTGCAGTCGTGGCAGGGCCCCTGGTACTTCCATGTGGCGCGCAGTCGGCGGGCGGTGTCGCAGTCTCTGACTTCGCTGCAGACGCCGGTATCGGGCTTTCACGACCTTGGTGCCTACGCCGAGCTGACGGGGATCGAGGCGCTGGGGCTGCCCTTCGGGCTGTCCGGCTTCAGCCTGGGGGCGCTGATGTATGGGGGCAACGCCTGCAGCTTCGCGGTCACGGGCGACCGGTCGCGTCTGACGGGCGCGGAGATCCATATTGGCGGCCAGACGCGCCAGGTCTTCGATGCGCCGGCTCTGGCGATCCAGACCGGCACGGTGCGTCTGCCCTTCACGCTGGTGCCGGGCGATCAGGATCAGGCGCTGCGGGTCCGTCTGCTCGAGGGCGCGCGGGTGGTGCAGGAGCGCAGTGCGGTTCTGAGCGGCCTGCCGGTGGATCTTCTTGGCGCGCCGTCGGCGCCGGTGTTCTACCTCTCGCCGCAGGCGGCGGTCGAGCTGGAGATCCCGGTGCATGTCCAGGCCGGCGACGGCGCGTCGCTGCGTCTCGTGTGGGAGGCCCGTGACGAGGCCGGCGCGGTGGTCGGCGACGGCGAGACGACGACGCCGGGTCGATCGGTGCGGCTGCGGCTGTACTGGCCGCGCTGGCGGCCGGGGTCCTACCGCCTGGCGATGGTGCTGCGCCGCGGCGACGCGGAGCTGGCGCGGCGCGAGGTGCCCCTGCGCCTGGTTCTGAATCCCTGGGAGGAGATGCGATGAGGCGTCCTCTGTGCTTGCGTGCGTCCTGGCGGCCGTTGGGCGTCCGGGTGGCCGTGGCGGTGCTGGCCGGACTGCTTCCGGTCGGTGCTCAGGTCCTGATGATCGACGCCGGCTCGGGCGCCTCGCCGGTGGCGGCGGGCTTCACGGCGCTGACGCCGGAGCGGGCCTGGGCCGATGGCGAGGCCTTCGGCTGGCTGGCGGGCAGCGCGGCCGTGAGCGCCGTCGACGCGCCGGTGGACGCCGAGCCGAAACTCAACGCCAGCAGCGGCCGTCGGGACCGCCCGAAGGCGTATACCAACGCCCTGAGCCAGGACCACGTCGAGGGCCTTGGGCCGGCGACGCTGCGCCTGGCGGTGCCAGCCGGGAGCTACCGGCTGTGGATGGTCATCGGCGCGGCCGGCGGCAGCGGCAGCGAGGCGTATCGGGTCTGGGACACGCAGATCCGCTGCGGCTCGAGCCGGCTTCAGACCACCTTCCCCGGGCCGCACGAAACCCGCGCTGTGACCCTGGATGTCGTCTCCGACGGCCATCTCGACCTCGAGTTCACGACGCGCAGCAAGTGGCTCCTGAATGCCCTGGTGGCGGTGCCGTCGGCCGCCTGGGCGGGGGTGCACGCCGAGCATCTGGCTGGGTACGAGCAGGACATCACCATGCTGCCGGCGGCGGTGCTGGAGACCTGGAAGCACCAGCCGCATGTCGACGACACGCCGATGCCGGCGCTCTCCGCGGCCGAGCGTGAACGCGGCTGCGTGCTGTTTCACCGCAGCTACCTATCCTGCGTCTGGCCGAACACGGTGCCGCTGCGTCGCGAGATCGATGCCGAGGTGCGCGCCTTCGCGTCGTGGGGCGAGTACGAGCCGCTGACGTTCACCATCCATCCTCTGCGCGAGATGCAGGCGGTCCGCGTCGAGTTCTCCGACCTCGAGGGTCCGGGCGGGGCGCTGTTGCCGGCCCGCGATCTGGATGTGCGCTATGTCGGCTACCAGTGGGTCAAGCCGAACTACTCGAGCGAGGGCGTCTACTACCGCGCTCCGGACGTGCTCCTGCCCATGCCGTCGGCGGTCGACCTGCGCGCCGGGGAGAACTTCCGGGTATGGTCGACGGTGCGGGTGACGCCGGGCACGCCTGACGGGGTCTACAGCGGCCGTGTGGCGGTCTTCGAAGGCGACCGGCGGGTGCATGAGCTGGCTGTGCGGCTGCGGGTGCTGCCGATCGTCCTGGAGAAGGACCAGAGTCGCACCTACGCCCTCTACTACCACCACCCGTACACCTCGATGAGCCGCGCGCCGGACGCCTTCTCGCGGGGCTGGCAGCGCCGCCGCGCCGAGCTGGAACACCGTGACATGGTCGAGCATGGCATGCAGGGCATCACCCTGAGCCTGTGGGCGCCGGCGCCGCGAGACGGCCTGTGGAACTTCAACTTCGACAGCTTCGAGCAGGTCATGGAGCTCTGTCGGCAGTACGGCTTTGACCGGCCGATGCCGGTGCACATCCCGACCTTCGCCACCTACAGCCAGTATGTCAAGAAGCCGATGCGCTCGCACATCCAGGGCGTCGAGGTGCCGCCGCCGGCCTTCTTCGAGACCATCACCGACATGGTCCGCTGCATCGAGCGCGAGCGCGTCCTGCGGCAGTGGCCCGAGCTGCTCTACTACCCGGTGGACGAGCCCTCGACGGCGCCTGACTCGGTCGCCTTCATGGTCGAGGTCCTGAAGGCCATCAAGCGGGTGCCGGGGGTGCGCACCTACGTCACCGCCGACCCGATGCACGAGCAGTTCGAGCCGATGCGGCCGTACGTCGACATCTGGTGCTGCCAGCCCTTCAATCCGGACCGCGAGGTCATCGAGGCGGACATGAAGGCGCGGCCGGGGGTCGAGTACTGGTGCTACCCGAATCACATCAGCGGCGAGAATGACCACACGCCGGTGGCCGGGGCCCGCATGACCTACGGCTTCGGCTTCTGGAGGTCCGGCTTCCGCGCCCTGATCCCATGGATCTACAAGGCCGACAATGGCAATCCGTGGAACTACCTGGACAGCAGCACGATGGACTTCATGGTGCGGACCGCCGACGACGGCAGTCCGGTGCCGGTGACGTTGTGGGAGGCGTTTCGCGAGGGCATTGACGACGGGCGTTACGTCACCACGCTGGAGCGCTGGATCGAGCGGGCGCGGGCGGCGGGTCGGGAGGACCTCGTTGCGGCGGCCTCGGCGGATCTGCGTCTGGTATCCGAGTCGATCGCGGTGCAGACCAAGTATAAGTACGACGGCCTGTGGGACCCGGAGTCGTTCGATGTCTTCCGCTGGCTGATTGCCCGGCGCATCCTGGAGCTGCAGACCGCGCTGGCCTGGCGGTGAGGAGGGCGGGCCGGCCCTGGCGGTGAGGAGGGGCGTTGTGGACGGCAGACGAGTGCAGCGGCTGGTGCGGCTGGTGGCCGAGATCAAGGCGGGGCGCTGCCCGAACGCGGTGAGTTTTGCGGCGCAGCTCCACGCCGACGCGTGGCAGCCGCATCAGCCCTTCGGGGTCTCCGCGAAGACGATTCAGCGCGACCTGTCCTACCTTCGGACGGTCCTGGGCGCGCCGTTGGAGTATGACGCCGTGGGCAAGGGCTACCGCCTGCGCGACAGCGGCTGGGCGCTGCCGCTCCTGAGTCTGGAGGCGGACGAGCTGTTTGCGGCGCTGTTCAGCAGCCGAGTCAGCGAGCCCTTTCTGCCGGGTCCGATCCAGCAGAGCCTTGGCGATGTACGCAACGCCGAGCTGGCGGCTGGCGAGCCGGGCGATCTGAATCCGCAGATCCTCGAGTCGGTGGTGGTGGCCACGGGTGGCACGGTGCCGCTGGCCGAGACGATTGCGCGGCAGGTCCTGGAGGCGTGGAAGAGCGCGCGGCGTCTGCGGATTGCCTACCACCGCGCCGCCGAGCCGGTGCCGATCGAGCGCGAGGTCGACATCCACGCGCTGTTCCTCTCCGAGGGTGCCTGGTATGCCCGCGCCTACTGCCACCTCCGCGATCAGGTGCGGTCCTTCGCGTTGCACCGCATCGGCCGAGCCGAGCTGCTGGAGCAGGTCTTCGAGCGCTCGACGCGGATCGTGGCCGAGGTCGCGCGCGGGCGCGTCTTCGACTACGACATGGTGCGCGGGGTGCGGGTGCACTGCACGGCCGACCGCGCCGCCTACTTCCGCGAGCGGCAGTGGTTCGATGGCCAGCACCTCGAGGAACGCCCGGACGGCAGCCTCGAGGCGCGCTATCCGGAGATCCCGGCGCCGCTGCTGGAGCCGTGGGTGCTGTCGTTCGCCGGGGCGGTGACCCTGCTGTCGCCGGCCGCCAGGCGCGAGCAGCTCCATCGTCTTGGCCTGCGCCTGGCCGAGACGCACCGCGGCGCGGCGTTGTCGGCCGACTGACGGGCCGGCCCGCGGGCGTTGGGGCGCCCTACCGGCCTGGTTCGGCGCGGCTGGGGAAGAACACGCCGTCTGCGAAGCCCTCCGGGCCGCGCACCCAGGCCAGCTCCACCGGCAGGTGTTCGTCGGCCGGTTGCACGCCATCGACGCGGAGGCTCCAGACCTCGCCGGTGATCTCCAGGAGGACGTCCCGGTAGGCGTTGCGGTTCCCCGATGCCGGCCAGGTGACGCCACGCTCCCAGTCGAGTTCATAGGGCGCCGACAGCGGCACCGCGTTGGCGGCCTGTCCGAGGCTGACGTCGAGCAGCCGGCAGGTGCCATCGGCGAGGTCGACCATGACCATGGGCCGCGGTACTGGCGCCGCAGCGGTGGCTGCCGCCATGGCGACGCCGATGACGCGTCGCGACGTCATCAGCTCCCAGCGGCCCAGGGCGCCGGCCGCACGCAGGCGCTGCCAGGACGGCCCGCGCCCCACCAGATCGAGGGGCGTGCGCTGGCGGTTCGAGACCGCGTTGGCGTCGGCGTCGTGGGCGAGCAGCGCCTCGATGGCCGGGAGGCTGCCGGCCAGCACCGCGGCGTGCAGGGGCGTCAGCCACTCGCTGCAGGCCGTGTCCGGCCAGTACTCCTGAGCGAAGTTCGGGTCGGCGCCCTGGCGCAGCAGGGCGGTCAGGGCCTCGAGGTCGTTGAGCATCACCGCGAAGAAGAGTCGTCGGCACGCGGCCTGA
>JAAYZO010000747.1 GCA_012514865.1 Lentisphaerota bacterium
AGAGCACGACCCCCGGAAACGCGAACCCACGAACCACGCACCCTGAAGGGGTGCCAGAACCGGACCTCCAAAGAGCCTTGGATTGCCCCCGACATTCACATTAACCCGACCACCGGCCCGGCGCCACATGAACGCCACGACGCGACGTCTCGCACGAGCCGGGTGAGTCCTGGCCGGCCGCCACGCGCTGTCACTCATCGGTAACGGCTTCGGCGGGGTTTTCTTAGCCTGGATTATTCGCGAAGCGTGGATGCTTCGCTCACAATCCACGTGCGCCGCGTCGCGCCGCTTGCTCAAGGCTAACCCTGAGCAAGAGGCCGCAGGTGCCTCGCGTCGAAGCCCGGAGGGTGACCTGATCAAGAGCCGCCGTGCGGCGCGTGAATAGGTCAGGTTAGGGGCGCGCGTCGGGACTTCAGCCGCGTCGGGCGCGTCCGGCGTCGACCTGGCGGCGGAGGTCGTGGACGCGCGCCGTCAGCCAGGCCCAGTCCTCGGCGAGCATGCGGGCGCGGTCGAACAGCGGCGAGCCGATGCCCAGCCCGGCGGCGCCGGCGGCCATGTAGGCGGCGGCATTTTCCAGGCCGATGCCGCCCGTCGGCAACAGCGGGATCGTGTCCAGCGGCGCCTTGAGGGCCTTGATGTAGCCCGGACCCAGCGGCTCGGCCGGGAAGACCTTGACCATGCTGGCGCCCTGCCGCCAGGCCTGCATCACCTCGGTCGGCGTCAGCGCCCCCGGGAACAGCGCCACGCCGGCCTCGCGGCCGACCGCCATGACGCCCTCGTCGAGCATCGGGCTGACCAGGAACTGCGCCCCGGCCGCCAGGGCCAGGCGGGCCTGCGCGGCGTCGGTGACGGTGCCTGCGCCGACCCACGCTGCCGGCCCGAGGGCCTCGCGCAAGGCCCGGATCTGGCCCGGCGCGTCCGGGCTGTTCAGGGTCACCTCCAGCGCCGCCAGGCCGGCGGCCGCGGCGGTCCGCGCCGCTGACAGGCCCACAGACGGCGGCAGGCCGCGCAGAATCCCGATCACGGGGAAGGCCAGAAAGGCGTCGGGGAGGGTCATGGGCAAGCCTCCAGAACCATCGTGCACGATGGCGGTAAGCGGCGTCCAGGCGAGGCGCATAGGGTGGACAGAGTGGACAGGGTGGACAGAGTGGACGCGGCCGGGTGAGACGCGCCGGTTGCGGCGCCGCGATCGCGACGCTGCCCCGCTGGCCATGCATTGGCTTCTGCCATTGCGGTCATCCTGTCGAGCCCGCGCGCCACAGCACGGCATGGCCGGCGGCGGCGAGGCAGTCGGCGCAGTCGGCCGGCACCACGGTCAGGCGCTCGGCCAGGCCGAGGGCGTCGAGGACGGTCTCGTAGAGCCAGGCGCTGCGCGGGCTGGCGCTGAGCAGCAGGGGGCCTTCAGCGACCTGCCCGGCGGTGAACTCGGCGGCGATGAGGATGCCATTGAGCCAGGCGTCGGCGGTCGCCGGGGCGAGACCATGCAGGAGGGCCTGGGCACGGATCTGAAAGAGCGCCGCCGAGAGCCCGTGCTCGCGGCCGCGCCGGGCGCCCTCGCGGACGGCCTCGCGGTCGGGCTGGGCGGCCGCCCCCGCGGGCGGCGGCGGGCTCGCTCCGTCCGACGGCAGGCTGTGGCGCAGGACGCTGTGCTGGCGCAGCAGGCCGTAGAGCTCGCCGGTCATGCAGGTGCGCCAGCGGCAGACCCGTCCGCCCTCGATCTGGACATGCTTGCAGTGCGTCCCCGGCAGGATGACCGTGCCGCGGCCGCCGGGGAGGGCCTCGCCCCAGCCCGGCCACTGCGCCAGGCCGAGGAGTTCGCACTCCTCGCCGCGCATGACATCCTGGCCATCGCTGAGGCCCGACACCAGGATGACCTCGCGGCCGCCCGGGAGCCTCTCGCGGCGCGTGACCAGCCCGGCGCCATCGAGCGCCAGCGGCGCTGTCGCGTAGGGCAGCTCGCGCCAGCCGTGGGCGCTGGTCGCCATGCCCGAGATCACCACCGGGCTGTCACGCCAGACGCCCGCCGGGTCGAAGGCCGACAGCTCCTCCTCAAAGCGCGCTGCAAAGAACGCCGCCCGCGCCGCCGCCGGCGTCCCCGGCGGCAGCAACGCCGAACTGCCGAGCGCCGAACGACGCTCGGACAGCACCCGGCCGCCGAGGCAGTCCCAGGCGCGCAGACGGAACGAGCTGCTACCCCAGTCACAACTGATGATGACCATCGGTCTCCCTGGCCTGGATCCTTCGCGAAGCCCTCAGCCGCGCGCCGCGAAGTGCTTCGCCAGGTAGTCGCGCACGAAGGCGGACTCGGCCGGGTGCTTGGCAATCTCGCGGTCGCCGAGGATGATGATGCCATGCGCCTGACCGGCAGCGATGGTGCGACGGCAGGCGTCGAGATGGGCGGCCAGGACGGCGTTGGGCCGGGCCTTGCTGGTCTCGCCGTAATCGTGGATGAAGATGCCCATGAGGATCGGCTTGCCCGGGAACTCCCGGCGCATGCGGTCGAAGTCCTCGTCCAGACGCGCCAGCTCGCCCTGCTTCCAGACCCACAGGGTCACGACATCGAGGTACGGGAGGAGGTCGTCGTAGCCGGGGTGCTGCTTCATGGTGTAGGTGACGACGTGGAGCTTCAGCGCCGGGTTGTGCGAACGCAGGGCGCCCTGGATCGCCGCCAGCTTCTCGGGGGTGAACTTCTCGGAGCCGGTGTCGAAGTCGTCGACCACCGCCCCGACGATGTTCGGAAACCGCAGCGACAGCGCGCTCAGCCGTTCGGCCTCGGCGACGGTGTCGGCCGCGACCGCCTCGGGGTTGCGGCAGTTCGAGCCGATCTGACAGACGAGGCGCGCCAGCGGGCGGTGCAGTTCCAGCACCGCATCGCTGTGCGGCCCGTAGACGTAGAGGCCATTCTGCGCCCCGAAGAACCGGGCGCCCTTCACCAGCGTGTCGTCGTCCATGCTGCCGCCCCACTGCCGGGTCGGCCCGCCCCACAGCCAGATCTGATCGTTCAGCATGACAGCCATCGCCATGGTCCTCCGCTTGGTCCGCGGCACTCGCCACCCCGGCGGCGGTGCCCGAGACTCATCATAGCGCCTCCCTGCAGATATTCCGCCTGCCGGCAGGGCCGGCCTGGCGGAATATCTCTGGCTAAACGCTTCAACGGTCCCGATTGCCGGGATGCGGCGCCAGCCGTACATTCAGGCAATCAACACAGGAGAATGTCGGACCTCGCAACCCCGCGCCGCTTCAGCGGCGAGGTGCGAAGTCCCACAGGCTCCTAGGGTAACGCCGTCCGGTGGCGTGCCGGCGCGCGCGGCGGCGTTCTGGATGGCCAAGGAGGCTCGTACCATGATGCGATGGATGCTGGCGGTCGGTATGGCCCTCGGTGCGGCCCTGGGAGCGCAGGACGACCTCGAGGGCTTCTGGCGGCGCGGTCATGTGCGCGAGATCCTGGTGCGTGGTATCGACGGGGTGAGCCTCTCCGAGTGGCGCGACGACGGTGTCAACTGCGTGCTCAGCGTGCCGCCGGTCGAGGCCCACGCCCTCGGACTCAAGACGCGCACCTGGTTCACCCTGAATCTGATCAACCCGAAGAGCTTCGGCGACGACCTGGAGAAGGTCAAGGCGATGGCGGCGGTGCGCGCCGACGGCTCGTTCCTGCGGCCGTACGACCCGCTCT
>JAAYZO010000748.1 GCA_012514865.1 Lentisphaerota bacterium
GCAGGCCGCGGTGCTCTCGGTGAAGCTGAAGCACCTCGACGACTGGACGGCGCGTCGGCAGGCCAACGCGGCGCGCTACCACGAGCTGTTTGCGGCGAGTTCGGCGGCGGGCCAGGTCGGCCTGCCGGTGACGGCGCCGTGGGCCACCCGTCATGTCCAGAACCAGTTCGTCATCCGCCTGCCGGCGGCGCGTCGTCAGGCGGTCTGGGATGGCCTCAAGGCGGCCGAGATCGGCTGCAATGTCTACTACCCCGTGCCCCTGCATCGGCAGGAGTGTTTCGCCGAGCTCGGTCATCGCGAGGGCGACTTCCCGGAGAGCGAGCGGGCGGCCCGCGAGACCCTGGCCCTGCCGATCTACCCGGAGCTGACCCCGGCCCAGCAGCAGGCAGTGGTGGACGCCATCGCGGCCATCCTCGCCCGCTGAAGGGCGGCGGTACCATCATGGCCAAGAGCAGCATCATCTCACTCTGGCGCCTGTTCTGGACCTTTGGCAAGCCCTACCGCGGCCACATTGTGGTCGGGCTTCTGACCGGCGTCCTGCTGGGCGGCTCGATCTTTGGGTTGCTGCAGTCCTTCTCGGCGCTCCTCTCGCCGTTTGACCCGCTTGTCGCGAGCTCTTCAGCGGCCGCGGCGCCGGCGGTTCCGGGGTCTTCCGAGGCCTCCGTCGTCGTCGTTGCTCCGGCGGCGGTTCCGGCGGGTGCGGCTGCGTCGGCGGGCGCGGCCGCCACGGCGGTGGGCGATGCATTGCCGCCGGCGGCGGCAGCAGCAGCAGCAGCGGCCGATCGTCCCGAGGTGCGTGTGCTTCTGGACCGTGTGGGTCCGGTGGTCGAGCGCCTGGGGCTTGGCACGCTCGCCGCGGATCGGGGCGTGAGCGGCCGATTGGTGCTGGTCGGCGCCTTCGGTCTGCTGCTCTTCGTGGTGCTGCGCACGGCGGCGGTTGTCGCCAACCACTACTGCCTGCGCTGGCTCGGGGCCCGCATCGTGGTGGATCTTCGGCAGGCCCTGCTCGAGGCCCTCCATCGCCAGAGCCTGAGCTTCTTCGGCAGTCAGAATATCGGCCATCTGATCAGCCGTTGCACCTACGACACGGCCCGCATCGAGGGCGGCATTGCCAGCAGCATCGTCGACCTCTCGGGGGCGCCCTTCATCATCACGGCGGCGCTGGTGTCGGCGGTGCTCGAGGCGCGGCGTCTGCAACTCGGTTCGACCATGGTGTTCTTCGCGATTGCGGCGCCGCTGATCATCGGCCCGATGCTCCTGGCCGGCCGCTGGGTCAAGCGCTACTCACGGCGGGCGCTGAAGCGCGTCTCGGTGCTGGTATCGCGTTTTGAGGAGAACCTGACCTGCATCCGCGTGGTCAAGGCCTACAACACCGAGGCGGTCGAGCAGGAGCGCTTTAGCGAGGAGAGCGAGAGCTACTTCCGTATGTCAGTGAAGGCCATTCTGGCGGAGGTCTTCATGGGGCCGAGCCTGGAGCTGGCGTCGGCGCTGACGGTGTGTCTATTCCTAGTGGTCTGTTTCATCCAGGAGGTGCCGCTCTCGGGGATTCTGGCCATGGTGACGCCCTGCTACTTCATCTACAAGGCGGTCAAGCAGCTCGCCAAGGTCAACGCCGTGATACAGCGCACCGCGGCGGCCGCCGAGCGCATCCAGGAGCTCCTCGACACCGACACCAGCCTGCCGGTGTCGCCGACGCCGGTGGTGATACCCGCCCTACGGGACCGCATCGTCCTGGAGCACGTCGACTTCAGCTATGACCCCGGCGGCACGGTGGTGTTGCGTGACCTCTGCCTGGAGGTGCCGCGGGGCAGCGTCGTGGCCTTTGTTGGCGAGACCGGCTCCGGCAAGACCACGGTAGTCAACCTCCTGGCGCGCTTCTACGACCCGACGGGCGGGCGCATCCTGATCGACGGGCATGACCTGCGCGATCTCGACGTCGCCTCGCTGCGCCGCCTGATCGGCTTTGTGACGCAGGAGACGCTCCTATTCAACGACACCATCGCGCACAACATCGCCTACGGCACCCCGCAGGCGACGCCTGAGGCCATCGAGGCGGCGGCCCGACAGGCCAATGCCCACGACTTCATCGTGGCCGAGCCCGAGGGCTACGCCCGCATGGTCGGCGATAAGGGCATGCTGCTCAGCGGCGGCCAGCGTCAGCGCCTGGCCATCGCCAGGGCCATCCTGAAGAATCCGCCCATCCTCATCCTCGACGAGGCCACCAGCGCCCTGGACACGGTCACCGAGCAGCTCGTGCAGGAGGCCATCAACCGCGTCATGGCCGAGCGCACGGTCTTCGCGATTGCGCACCGCCTGAGCACGGTCCGGCACGCCGACCAGATCTGCGTCCTCGAGAAGGGCCGCCTCTGCGAACGCGGCACTCACGAGGAGCTCTACGCCCAGGGCGGCCGCTACCGCCGCCTCTGCGACCTGCAGTTCCGCTGACACGACACGTCGCCGCGCAGCGCGGCGACGTCTGCGGAAGGCGGCCGCAGATACCAACGGGAGATCCACGGCAGCGCCGCGGATCTCCCGTACAGAGGATCTTCCAGGAACGGGCAGGTAACGGCCCGTTCCGGAAGATCGTCTAGATGAACAGGGTCGTGCCGCCGGCCTTGGTCATGGCGGCGAAGCTGGCGACGCCGGCCACCTCGTCGACCTCGTCGAGGAGCTCCTGGCGGCCCATGCCCATGACGTCCATGGCCATATCGCAGGCGACATAGCGCACACCGAGGGCCCGCGCCTGGGCCATCAGCTCCGGCAGGCTGCTGACCTTCTTCACCGCCATCGTGTGCCGCATCGCCGCGCTGCCCATGCCGAGCATGTGGAACTTCGACAGGGCCAGCTTGCGGGCGCCGCGCGGCAGCATCAGGCCGAAGAGGCTGCTGAAGAGGTCCTTGGCGACCGCCGGCGGCGGGTCCTTGCGCAGGACGCTGAGGCCCCAGAAGGTGAAGAAGATGCTGACCTTGGTGCCGAGGCTGGCCAGGCCGGTGGCGATGATGAAGGCGGCCATGGCGCGGTCGAGGTCGTTGCTGAACAGCACGATGGTGGCGGACTCCGGCGGCGTCGCGCCGCCGGCC
>JAAYZO010000749.1 GCA_012514865.1 Lentisphaerota bacterium
CCGGTCCGGCGGCGCCGACGCTGGGCCACGGCGGGATGATCCAGCGCACCTCGGCGGTGGTCAGCGGCCGCCGTGAGAGGTCCTCGCGGTCCCGCGTGAAACCCGGCGCCGAGGCGGCCGCCTGGGCCCGCAGGACGACCTCCGTCACCTCGGTCGAGGCCTCGTCGGCGGTGAAGCAGAGGAAAGCGTCGGCGAGGGGGTCCTCGGGGCGCAGGTCGACCTTGATGAAGCGCAGGCCGACGACCTGGTCCTTCTGATCGTGGACCATCTCCAGGTCGGTGCTGCCCTGGATGACGGCGCCCTCGGCCTCTTCGGCGTCGTCGGCCGGGCCGGCCACGGCGTGGCGCCGGACGTTGTAGCGCTCGTCGTCGGTGATCAGATCGACGGCGAGGGTCGCCTCGCCCTCGAGGCCGCTGGCGGCGATCCAGGCCTCGGGTCCGGCGGCGGTGTGGGTCGGGCAGGCATACCAGCGGCAGCCCGCGCCAGTCACGGTCACGGGCAGATTCGGCGACGGCCCGCCGACGGCCGGGAAGTCGAACCAGAGGTTGCCCTGCTCATCACGGCGGTCGCCGGGAGCGCCGAGGTTGACCGCGAGGTCGAGGATGCGTCCTGGGCCGCGCGGCACGTCATTGGCAGTCCAGATGTCGAGATCCGGCATGTGGATCAGGGCCAGCGAGGTCTGGTTCTGGTAGCTGCAGGTGCAGGTGCGGGTGTAGTCGGGGGCGTTCAGGACGCCGTCGGCAGCGATGAGGTTGGAGGTGCAGCCGCTCTTGAACCCACCGAGGTTGGCCGTGCCGCTGTCGCTCGTCAGGTCGTAGTAGCCGGCGGCGCCGGACCGGAAGGTCAGCAGGTGCTCCGAGGCGACGACGGCATTGCAGCCGTAGCGGCGGTGGTAGGTCCACGGCACCGGCAGGCGCGTCAGCGGGTGCGGCCGGGTCAGGGGTTCGCCGGTGCGCAGGCTGAAAGCGCCGCCGCTGGTGCTGGTGGCAGAGCTGTAGATGGTCTCGCCGTGCAGCATGCAGGGGCCGCCGTAGCGGCCTTCGCGATCCCAGAGGACCTCGCCGGTGCGGCAGTTCAAGGCCATGAGGCGGTCGGCGGGCTCGTCCTTGAGGGCATCGCGCGACGGTCGCCCGCCCTGGAGCAGGACGCCGCGGTCAGCGGCGACCCCGAGCCAGGTGCCGAAGACGCCCTCGCGGCGGCGCCAGCGCTCGGCGCCGATGCGCAGATCCAGGGCGAGGATCTCCGGCTCCGCGGACGGGGTGAGGCCGCGGCGTTTGAGGCGCTCGGTGACCAGGCTCGGCAGGGCGTCGATGCAGTACAGGGTATCGTCGCTGAGGCACACCGCGTTGTGGCGGAAGCCCAGCCGTGCCGGGCGCGTCCAGAGCAGCGCCCCGCTGTGGCGGTCGAAGGCGGCCAGGCCGCGGCTCGAGCTGACGTCGAAGTCGTCCATGAGGCCGCCCTTCTCGATGTCGTGCGCCTGCGAGAAGGCCGAGAAGCCGGTGCCGCCGATGATGACATCGCCGGCGACGCCGATGTAGCCCCAGGCCGGCGCCGCGCCGCCGGGCTCGGCGGGCGGCAGGGCGAAGGTCGCCAGGGTGCGCCCGTCGGTGGGGTCCAGCACCAGGCAGTCGCTGCCGGCGAGGAGGTAGAGCCGATCGGCGGTGGCCACGAAGTTCGTGCCACGGGCATTGGCCCCGGGGATGTGGCGCTGGTTGTAGGTCAGGTCGAGCGGGTCCTCGCAGTAGGACGAGTCGTAGTAGATGCCCTCGGTGCCGAGGTTGCTGAAGGTCCGCTTCCAGAGGGTCGTGCCGGTGTAGACATCGCGGGCGCTGAGGCTGTCGATGCCCTGGATGAAGAGCCGGCCGCGGATGACCTGCTCGCTGGGGCCGTGGCCATGCCGGGGCAGGACGTCGGCGTGGCTGTTGCCGCCGAACCAGAGCAGCCCAAGCGGGGCCCGGACCAGGCTCTCGTCGCTCTTGGCGGTGTTGGCAGCGCTGCCGTAGAGATGCGTCCAGGGCGCCGAGCCCGGCAACGGCCCGGGCCGCTCGATGAGGAGGCCGTCGGACTGGTCGACCCAGCGGCTACCCGGCAGGCTGTGCGGCCGCATGAGTCGGCGCAGGCGGGCGGCGCGGCCGAGCAGGAAGAGGCGCCCGCCGTAGGGCCGCACCGCGGCGAAGAGCTGGCGCAGATTCGCCGGGTCGGCGGCGGCCGCCGGCTGGCACACGAGGACGAGCTGCGCGACATAGGGCGGCGCCTGGTAGCCGGCGATGGTGCCGGCGTGGACGCTGATGCGGGTGCCGTAGATACCGCGCGCCCGGAAGTAGGCGCGCAGCCCCGCGGCCTGCGCCGGGTCGGCCACGACGGCCACCAGGCTCAGGCCGGGATGGCTGAGCAGGGCCTCAAGCGTGGCGGCGTCCGGCGGGTCGTACACCAGAGCCCAGCCCTCCGGCAGAGGCAGGCCGTCGGTCAGACGCGCCAGACGATGCCGGGCCGCCCGCGACGGCGCCGGCACCGGCACCGGCACGACCGCGGGCGCCAACACCGGCGCGGCCGGCGCCCCGGCGACGCCGGCGGCGGCCGCCTCGCCAAAGACGTGGATCGGGCCCTCGGCCGTCACCGCGATGAGCCGGCCCGACGCGGCCAGAAGCCGGACGACGCTGCCGGGCGACGGCGCGCTCCAGACCACCGCCGGCGGCGTGCGGGTCAGGTCGATGGCCGTGAGCCGGTCCTTGCCGGCGGCGTAGAGGCGGTCGCCCGAGCGCATCAGAGCGCCGCTGGCGTCGACCTCGAGTTCCCAGGCAGCGGGGAGATCCCAGCGTTGCCGGGTGACCATGCGTTTCTCGCCGGTCTGCTTGTCGGTGACGCTGACCTCATACGGGACCAGCGCCAGGCCGTCGAGCGGCAGCGCGCGCACCGTCGTGCTGCCGAGGTAGAGGACGCCGTCGGCGAGCACCGGGTGGTTCCGGCCGGGCCAGGCCAGGTAGGCGTTGCCGGAATCGACGTCGTAGAGTGCCGTGCTGACGCCGCGGTGGTTAATAAGGAAGCGGCCGTCGGTGCAGACGTAGGAGCCGCCCTCGATCTTGCGGTCGATGCTGCCGCCGACGGTGTGGAGGGTGGTGCCGTCGAGGTGGAAGTGCATCAGTTCGCCGTCGAGGCGCCGCAGCACCGCCGGCACGGACCGGCCGTTGGGCACGACCAGGCGGTCGCCGGCGGCGGCGAAGGCGCCCTGCGGCGCCACCGCGCCGAAGGACTCGGCGCCCGCGTGCGGCTGCTTCACGTAGAGCTCGCCGAGCATGCCCTGCGTCCAGATCGTCCGGCCGCTGGCGGGATCGACCGCGTGGATGGCCGTCCCCATGAACGGCCAGATGCCGGCACCGAAGTACAGGATGCCATCGAGCAGCACCGGCCCGCCGCGGGCACACCACGCCGACACCAGGCGGCGGTTGCCCAGGACACGGCGGTCGTCGCGGCCGCCGCG
>JAAYZO010000750.1 GCA_012514865.1 Lentisphaerota bacterium
CGATCCCGGACGACCCCTGCAAGCGCGACTACGGGTTCGACGTGCACGTGGGCTGCGACGACGCGTGTCAGGGCAACTTTCGCGCCTGGCTGCGGGAGCGCTACCCCGCCTTCGCCGAGGCGAAACGCCCCGCGGCGGAACCCGGCGATCCGCGGGACGTGTTCGTGTCGCCCTTCCCGTCGGAGTGCCATCAGAGCACGTACATCGCGCGCCAGGCCGAGGCGTTCGTCCGCGGCCAGGCCGGTCCTGAGCCGTGGTTTGCCTTCTGTTCCTTCGTGGCGCCGCACCATCCCTTCGAGGCGCCCGCCGATCAGATCGCGCGCTACGATGGCCTCGACATCCCCCTGCCGAGCGCGGCGACGGTCACGGGCATCCCCGAGCCGGCGGCCGGCGCCATCGGCGAGACCGCGCACTTCTCCGAGGCCGCCATGCGGCGCGTTGTCCTGCACTACCTTGCGTCGATCAGTCTGGTCGACGACAACGTCGGACGGCTTCTGCAGGCCCTCGAGGACACGGGGCAGATGGAGAACACCGTCATCGTATTTGTGGCTGACCACGCCGAGTTCCTGGGCAACCGCGGGCTGCTGCGGAAGCCCTCGATCCATGTCGACGAGCTGATCCGCGTACCACTGCTGCTGCGGTTGCCGGGCGCAACCGCCGCCGGCCGGCGCGTCAACGGCATGGTCGAACTCGTCGACGTCTACCCGACACTGCTCGGCCTGCTCGGGATCCCGGTCAACCCTGGCGTGCAGGGCATGGACTGGTCGGGGGCCCTGCGCGACGGCTCGGCCATCGCGCGCGAGGACATCTATGCGGACATGTTCAACATGCACCCGCTCGTCAGCGGCTCGACTTTCGGCCCGTTCATGGCCATTCAGACGCTGCGTACGGACGACTGGAAGCTCAACGTCTATCCGACGGCCGGACCGGAGTACGGCCAGCTCTTCAACCTGCGGGATGACCCGGGCGAACGGACCAATCTCTACGCGGATCCCGCACACCGGGACACCCGGGAAGCGATGCTCTGGCGCCTGCTCCAGCGCGTGCATCGCAACATCGACCCGCTGCCGTTGCGGCTGACGCAGTGGTAGACAGCGCCCCAGCAGAGCGACGGTTCCGAGGATCTGGCGATTCGCCAAAGGAAGCAGCTATGACGACATACGCTGGAAGGCCGCTCTTCGCGGCGGCCCTGTGGGCGTTGGCGTGGATCGCCATCGGCACCGCGGCTCAGGACGGCACGGCACCAGCGCGGCCGGCGGCGCCGGATGCCGACGCCGTCACCCCGGCGCCCGCAGAGCGCCGGCGCGTTACCGAACGCACCTACGTCTTCGCCCGCAATCAGAACCAGTACAACCTGTACATGAACTACCTGAACAACCACCACGTCCGCCCGTACATCGACCGGCCGCTGTTGTACAACCGCAACGACTGGGACGACGCCGCGAACGACGCTGAGGCCTTCGCGAAGAGCCTGTCGCGCACCCTCGAGACCGTGGCGTCGTACGGCCTCGACGGCATGGGCCTCCTGATCGCCCAGGGCAGCACCCTCAACCGCCTGTCGCGACACCGCGTCTACGACACCCTGACGCCCCTGCCGGCGCCGCCGGTGCCGGTGGTGCTCGAGTTCAGCGTCGGCGCGGCCAAGGACGCCGCGGACCTCGAGGCCGAGACCCTGCGCAAGGCGCTGGCATGCCCCGCGGCCTTCCGGCTGAACGGGAAGATCCTGATCGGCTCGTACGTCGGCGACGCGGTGGCGCCCAGGGACCTGGCCGAGGCCCTCCGCCGACTGCGCGAGAGCTGTGGCGATACCTTCCTCTACGTCTGCGACATCCGCATACCCAAGGGCATCGAGCTGACCAACATGCCCGCCTGGGAACGCGCCTTCGCGGCACACGGCGGCCGCCTGCCCGCGGCCGAGGTGGCGGCGCTGAAGGACTACCTGCGCGGCTACCTGGATGTCTGCGACGGCATCATGTTCGCGGGGTCGAACCACCTCCAGGACGCCGACGGCTTCTTCAACGAGCGCTTCTACCGCGACGCCCTGATCCCCGTCTTCCGTGCCGTCCTGGCCGAGCCGGCCTACCGCGGCAGGCTCTTCGGCCTGAGCGCCGGCGTGGGCTACGTCAACCCGTTCAGCGGCGTGGTCAAGCGCCACGACGGCACACGCCAGCTTCGCCAGAGCCTGGCCGCCGCCCTGGACGCCCAGCCGGACTTCATCCAGATTCCGGAGTGGAATGAGTACAACGAGAATACCTGCCTCGAGCCCACGGTCTACTCGTCACGGGCGTCCCAGCGCATCGTCCGGACCATGACCCGCCAGGCGCACGGCCTGCCACCCGAGCCCAACCCCGGCGACGACCCCGCCATGCCCAACCTGATCGTCTCGACGCCGCGCGCCGTGCGTCTTGGCGAGAGGCTCTTCATCGAGCTGCTGAATGTGCCGGTCACGGCCGAGCCGTCGCGGTACACCGTCCGCGTGACGCTGGCGGACGAGACCGGCCGCGCGGTCCGTGCCTTCGACGCCCAGGAGTTCGCGGCGGAGGCCCTTGAGGAGCACCGCCTGGAGGTCGCCAGCGAGGCCCTCGCCGGCCAGCGCGTGCTGCAGCCACGCCTCGACATCCAGACCGCCGAGGGCCGCACGATCGCCATCCACGAGGGCCTCTTCCCGATCCGGGTCCGCCCGACCTGGAACTGGAACTACACCAGCGTACGCCAGCCGATCCGCGACCTGGCCCGGCTCAGCCGTTGCGATGTCGAGATCCGTCCCGCCGGCGGGGCCACCGAGCCGCGCCTGACCCTTGCGGGACGGGTGGCCTGCGACGAGCCGATCGCCACCCTCGAGATCCTCGAGGACGAGACCGAGGTCTTCGCGGTGGACCCGAGCGACGACCTCGCCCTGGCCGCCGACGAGGCCCTGATCCACATCAACTGGAACTCGCGGCCCAACCTGGAGGAGCCCTCCGAGGTGCTGATCGAGGTCAGCGACGGCACGATACGCTACCTGCAGTCGCAGCACCGCGGCATCGACGTCCACTTCGACGAGCCCCTCATCCGCACCGGGCCGTCAGGCGCCAGGATGCCCTTCCACAACCAGAACGACAAACGGCGCCGCGGCGGCTTCTTCATCATCACGAACAAGGCGGCCGCCGTCGTTACGGTCCGCGTCCCGGCCATCGGCGAGGCCTTCAGCATCCCGGTCCGGACGCTCGAGGCGGCCGGGGTGTTCTCCCATCAGCTCGCGAAGCGTGGTGTCATGCTGCGCTTCGAGGTGCCGCGGCGACCGATCGACCTCCCGATGCTCGACCGGCCGGAGGCCTCCTTCAGCACCACCCTGACACCCCTGAGCCGTCACGGCGTGCATCACCTCCGCGTCGTTACGCAGTCGGGCCGGATCTACCGCAGCCGGCCGCTGGCACTGCCGATGACAGACGACGGCGGCACGGCACGCGTGACTGTCTTCTCCGAGACTGCCGCCGCGCCGGTGGCGGTCGACGTCGCGGCGACCCGAGTGCCGGAGATTACCTATGACTTCACCCCCGCGCACGGCAGCGCCCTGGTGACGCCGGAGAGCCGTGACTGGCAGGCGGAAGCCGGCGGCGGTTTCGCCTACAAAGGGCCGTTCAACCACTCCCTCCCGCCGGCTCTCGACCTGCCGGGGCCGACCTGGACAGAGAAGGACGGCGTGCCCTGCCTGGCGTTCAACGGCCAGAATCACTACCTCTGGTTCCCGAACGACGTCGTGCCGA
>JAAYZO010000751.1 GCA_012514865.1 Lentisphaerota bacterium
CACAGGCTCCGTGCCAGGTGCACATAGGCCAGTTCCTCGCCCGTCCCGCCCCGGTTCCGCTGGATCTGCAGATAGCTCATCGAGTGCCTCCTGACCAGCCACCTGTACATACCATATGGTAGCTATGAGTGAAAAGCAAGCGTTGAAAAGCAATTCCCGCAGGAAGAAGCACGAGGAGGCTAGCCCAAGCTTACATAGCTACAGGCTCAGAGGGTAGTTCAGGGTCGATCTCCCGTTGGGATCACCAGGGGCCTTCCGCTTGCGGCGAGTCCAGCGCTGTGCGGGCAGTCTCCTGCGCGTGCGAGAGGTTGGCCAGAGTCCGCTTCATGGCCTTTGCGCCGCGGCGGTAGCTCTCGCGCAGAAGGTGCCGAGTGTAGGTCTTTCCGCCGGTCGTGGTGTAGGTCGATGAGTCGATAGTCATAGTGGCTGCTATGCCTATCACAGAGATCCACAGTAGTGACCACATACTCAAGGCCGAAATCCAGCAAAGCACTGCATGGCCATGGTTTCCGGCTGGAGACGGAGGGACCATCCGCCTGACCGGCCGGGACGCCGCGCGACCAGGCTATGAGCGCAAGAACGAGACGGCGCCCGGCGGGGTCAGTCCCGCCGGGCGCCGCGGTGTTTCAGACATCCGACGTCCTCAGGCCAGGGCCTTCTTCAGGACGTCCTTCTGCTGAACGCCGACCCACTGCTGCGCCGCCTTGCCATCCTTGAACAGGATCAGGGTCGGGATCGAGCGCACGCCGAACTTGGCCGCCAGGGCGGGCGCCTCGTCGACGTTGACCTTGGCGATCACGCAGGCACCGGCGACGTCGCCGGCGAGGTCCTCGAGGATCGGCGTCTGCATGCGGCACGGTCCACACCACGGCGCCCAGAAGTCCACCAGCACCGCCCCCGTCGCCACCACATCCGCGAAGTTCTTCTCGGTCAGTTCAGTCAGTTTGCCAGCCATCGTCATCTCCAGAGGTTCATGGCCGCAGGCGCCGCCGCGGCACCGGCAGAAACACACCTGGCCTTGGACCGCGCCGGACCGGCCGGGTTGCCGCACCGCCGCCGTCAGCGTGTCCGGCCAACGGCCATCATGGGGGGACGATACACCCATCGGCCGGCCTTGCCAACAGTCCCGACGGCGGGCGCGCAGGGACAGCAGGGAGCGGCGGGTGCCGCGGGCGGCGCCGAGACGTGGGCGTCACGAGCCGAGTGGCGGGTCCCCCGGGCGCTGCCGGCGCCCGGGAGGTCCGCGGGCGGCGCCCGTGGGGTGCATGACATTCCTGTCGGTGCGAAGAAGGAGAGGTGATCCTCCACGTGGGATTCCGGTTCCTCGAGATCGGGATCGCTATCGGGATCGGGATCGACGTCCGGTCCATTTGTGTCAGAGCGGCACTCTTGGCGATTTCGATAGCGATCACGATCCCGATTTGGGCTCTCCCAACCCAGGACAGGGCACCCTGTCGGGTCCTGTTCTATAGGTGTCACCACAACCTGCAGGCGAGATGAACTCCCGGTCCCGCCCAGCCGACAAACCTCTCATGCACCCGCGCCGTGGAACCTGCTTTCCAGCGCCGTGGACGCCGGCTATAGTGGCCGCAGGCGGCCTGGAGCGCGGCATGGGCAGAGCGGCCCTCCGAACGCGGCTGCGGCGAGGAGATACCATGCGGGATCTGCGCGAGAAACGTGCCTTCATCTGCGACATGGATGGCGTCATCTACCACGGCGACCGGCTGCTCCCCGGCGTCGCCGAGTTCCTCGACTGGCTCGTCACCCATGACAAGCTCTTCCTCTTCCTAACCAACAGCAGCGAGCGCTCGCCGCGCGAGCTGAGCCAGAAGCTTCGCCGGCTCGGCCTGACGGTCTCCGAGGAGCACTTCTACACCAGCGCCCTGGCGACGGCCAGCTTCCTGGCCAGCCAGCAGCCCGGCGGCAGCGCCTACGTCATCGGCGAGGCCGGCCTCACGAACGCCCTCTACGAGGCCGGCTTCACCATGAACAACGTCGATCCGGACTACGTCGTCGTCGGCGAGACGCGCGGCTACAGCTACGAGAAGATCGAGCATGCGGTGCATCTGGTGCGGCGCGGGGCGCGGCTGATCGGCACCAACCCCGACCTCACCGGGCCCACCGAGAAGGGCATCGTGCCGGCCACCGGGGCGCTGATCGCGCCGATCGAGCTGGCCACCGGCTCCAAGGCCTACTTCGTCGGCAAGCCCAATCCCCTCATCATGCGCCACGCCCTCAAGAAGCTCGGCTGTCGACGCGAGGAGACCGCCATCGTCGGCGACCGCATGGACACCGACATCGTCGCCGGGGTCGAGGCCGACATCGAGACGGTCCTGGTGCTCTCCGGGGTGGCCCAGCGCGCCGACCTGCCGCGCTTCGCCTACGCCCCGCGCTATGTCCTCGACGGCGTCGGCGATATCATCGGCGACTGACCGCGGCGAGAGTGTCACGGCGGGTACGGGCGGCGCTACTTCGGCGCTTCCGGCAACTGCGTACTCAGTGGTGAAGACGGTGAGAGCATCGCTCCACGCCGGGAAGGACGCATGTGATTGATGAGCCCGTTTCGCGGGAAGGGGGGATTGAACCACGAAGGGCACGAAAAGCACGAACGAGAGGACACTCGGAGAGGTGAAAGCGCGACGACAGTCCGTCAGGCGCCCGGCGCCGTGTGCGTGTCAGTCCTCCCTGATCCTATCCTCACCTGTTCGTGTCTTTCGTGCTTTTCGTGGTTGCTGATCGTCTCGGGCTTGCCCTGGACCGTCACGACCGGCTGGCGACCTCGGCAACCGTCCCGAAGGCCATGCTACGATCGGCAAGTCACTGGCAGAGAACACCCCGTAAAGGAAGCCCGTCCAGGGGCTCTCAGCCACGGACCGCCCGCAGCACCGCGGCCAGGCGTCGGTCACGCCAGGCCGCCAGCTCCTCCGGACTGCGCCCGGCCACCTCGGCCTCGACGCCCTCGGCCAGAGCGGCGGCGGCGCCCGCCGGCAGGGCCGTCCAGGTCGCCATGTCGCGCCAGCAGGCCGCGAAGGTCGGCCCGACGTGCTCGATGAAGTGGGCGTAGCCGCCCTTGCCGCCGCCGAGATAGTAGGTCAGGTGCGGCCCCATGAAGGCCCAGCGCAGGCCGGGTCCATCGCAGAGGGCGCGGTCGACATCCTCGACCGAGGCGGCGCCGGAGGCGACCAGGTCGATCGCTTCACGCCAGACGGCCGCCGCCAGGCGATTGGCGAGGTGGCCCGGGATCTCGCGGCGCAGCACCACCGCAGTCTTGCCAAGGCCCTCGTAGAAGGCCCGGGCGCGCTCGACGACTGCCGGCGCCGTCAGCCGCCCGCCGACCAGCTCGACCAGCGGCATCAGGTGCGCCGGGTGGAACGGATGCGCGATCAGGGCGCGCTCCGGATGGCGCAGGCCCGCCTGCAGCTCGGAGATGAGCAGCCCGGACGAGCTGCTGGCGATGATCACCTCGGGCTCGAGAAGGCGATCCAGGCTCGCGAAGAGCGCCCGCTTGACCGCGGTGTCCTCGGCCGCCGATTCCTGGACCAGGCCCGCACCGGCGCAGGCGTCCTCCAGGGTCGCGGCCGGAACCAGCCGCGCCAGCGCCGGCTCGACCTCGGACGCCGCCATCAGGCCGGCATCGCACAGGGCCTCGAGACGCTGACGGACCGCCGACGGGGCGTCGCGGACCGCCGCCGCGCGGGCGTCGTAGAGACGCACCGCCAGGCCCTTGGCGGCAAAGAACGCCGCCCAGCCCAGGCCGACGGTACCGACGCCGACCAGCGTCACAGTCTGTGGGTCACGGTCCTGCATTGGCTGCCATCTCCAGCATCCCCATCGCCGCGCCCGGGCTCGCCGGCGCCGCCGGCTCCGGTGTCATCCGACCGCCGGCGCCGGCAGCGCCGGCCCGCGGCCCCGGGCAAAGCCCGCAAACTAGCCTCGCCGGGGCGTCTCTGCAAGGCCCCCTGAGGCCAGGCAGGCCCCTCGGGGTGGTCACGGGTGCCCTCCCGCGCTAGAGTGTGGCGGTCGTCCTTGATCTCGTTGCCAGCAGGGGAGTCCCGGGCCATGCACATCCCGACGTGGGCGCTCTTCTTCGATTTCCACACCATGCCGGCCAACCCGGATGTCGGCCGGGCCTTCGACATGGCGGCAATCACCGACTGGTTCCAGGAGTGCGGCGCCGACTACGTCGTCTTCCCGGCGCGCTGCAACCTGGGCACGGCCTACTACCCGACCCGCCTCGGCATACCGCACCCGTCACTCCAGGGCGACCTCTTCGGCGATCTGGTCAAGGCCTGCCACGACAAGGGCATCGCCATCAGCGCCTACATCAATGTCGGCCTGAGCCATGAGGAGGCCTACCGGCACCGCGAGTGGTGCGTGCTGCGCGCCGATGGCCGCAGCTACACCGAGCCCTTCGGGCAGTCGTTCTTCCGCCAGATGTGCTACCACACCGACTACGCCGAGCACGTCATCGGCATGGCCCGCGAGGTCCTCGAGCGTTACGACGTCGACGGCTTTTTCTTCGACTGCTTCAACACCCAGCCGTGCATCGGCCGCGAGTGCATGGAACGCATGATCGCCGAGGGCGTCGACTGGCGCGACGACGAACAGCTCAACGACTTCAACTACCGCAAAATGGTGGCCATGGGCCGGAAGCTCTCCGAGGCCCTGCGCGGCGTCAAGCCGGACCTCCTCATCTACTTCAACGGCCTGGACTACGCCGCTCAGCAGGACCTCGGCACCTACCTCGAACTGGAGTGCCTGCCGCAGGGCGGCTGGGGCTACGAGCTCCTGCCCATGATCTCGCGCTACATGCGCACCCTCGGCAAGCCGGTGCTGAACATGACCGGGCGCTTCCAGAAGAGCTGGGGCGACTTCGGCGGCGTGCGCACGGTGGCCAGCGTCGAGTACGACTGCATCTACGGCATCGCCAACGGCGTCCCGCCGACCCTCGGCGACCACTTCCACCCGCGCGGCGATCTGAACCGCGCCGTGATGGCCCTCGACCGCGAGGTCTACGCCCGTCTGCAGCCCTTGCAGCCCTGGATCGAGGGCGCCGTCCCGGTGGTCGAGGCGGCGGCGGTGATGCTGGCCGACTACCCGGGCTACGCCTGGGCCGGCGGCAGCCGTCCGCAGACGAAGGCCCTGGCCGTGCAGTCGGCCAAGGCCGCCACCCGCGTGCTCTGCGAGCTGAAGGTGCAGTTCGACAACGTCACCACGGCCGTGCCCTGGGACCGCTATGGCCTCCTGGTGCTCCCCGCTGACATCGCGGTCACCCCCGAGATCGCGGCACGACTCCAGGCCCACCTCGACCGCGGCGGCGCCATCCTGTCGACCGGCCGCGCCGGCCTGGCGCCCGATGGCAAGGCCTTCGCCCTCGACGCCTGGGGCCTCGACTGCCAGGGCGATGATCCCTTCGACCCGGCCTTCCTCAGCGCCGCTCCCGGCTTCGCCGAGGGCCTGCCGGACATGCCGATCAGCCTGTACGAGCGCGGCATCGCCATGGCGGCGCGCCCGGGCACCGAGGTCCTGGCGACGACCACGGCGCCCTACTACAACGCCATCTGGGACGGCCGCCATGGCCACCGCTACACGCCGCCGGACCGCGATACCGGTCGGCCGGCCGTGACCCTCTGCGGCCGCGTTGCCCACGCCAGCCACCCGCTCTTCCGGACCTACTTCACCAGCGGCGCCCTGCCGATGCGCCAGGTGGTCGCCAACCTCCTGGCACGGCTGTTGCCCGAGCCGCTGATCCAGGCTCCCGGCGCGCCGGCCTTCACACGCATCACGGTCACCTCGCAGCCGGGCCGGCGCATGGTCTACGCCCTGGCGTACCTGCCCGAGTCACGGGGCGCCGGCATCAACATGATCGAGGAGCCGATGGAGGTCAGCGACCTCTGCCTGCGTCTGCGCCTGGATGGCCGCCGGCCGCGCCGGGCCTACCTGGCGCCGGGCGGCGAGGCGCTGGCCCTGTCGGTGGGTGACCGCTATGCCGAGGTGACGTTGCCGCGGCTGCGCGGCTGGGCCGTGGTGGTCTTCGAGGAGTAGTTGCATGACGACGATGCAGGAGCTGCGTCTGCGCACCGCGGCCGCCGGCCGGAATGCCGTGCGGGTCTTCCGTCTGCCGGCAGAGTGGCAGGTCGGTGTCTACCCGGCGGACTGGGGCCCGGCCCTGACCCCGGCGCAGGTCCGCCGCGCCTTCGCCGGCAGCCCGCGCACGGCCCCCATCGCGGTGGCGGCGCGCGGGGCGCGCTCCGCGGTCATCGTCGTCGACGACTTCCGTCGGCCGACGCCGGTCGAGTGCCTCTGCCTGGAGGTCCTCGACCAGCTCGAGGAAGCCGGCGTGCCGCGTCAGCGGGTGACGATCATCACCGGCGGCGGCGCCCACCGGGTGCAGCCGCGCCTGGAACGCCGCCGCCTCGGCGCCGCCCTCGAGGGCATCGGCGCCTGGGTCATCCACGACGCCTTCAGCCCCGAGGTGTGCTACGTCGGCCTGACCTCGGGCGGGACGCCGGTGCTG
>JAAYZO010000752.1 GCA_012514865.1 Lentisphaerota bacterium
CGGCGCGATCGCGGTGCCGATCTGCGAGACCCTCGGCGACCTGGAGATGGGCTTCATCATCCGCGAAAGCGAGCCGCGGCTCCTGCTCATCGACGCCAGCATGCGCAGCAAGGCGTCGGCCAACTGTGGCGATGTGCCGGTGCACGAGTTCGACGACCTGCCGGAGGCAGGGGCCGCGTCGGCCTGCCCGTCGCCGGTGGCGCGCCAGGAGGAGGATGTCGCGGCGCTGATCTACACCAGCGGCTCGACCGGCATGCCCAAGGGCGTCATGCTGACGCACCGCAACCTCTACGTCAACGCGGCCTGCGCGGCCGAGGTGTTCCGCATTTCGCCCCGCGACCGCGTCATCTCGCTGCTGCCATACTGGCACGCCTACGCCCTGGTCTGCGAGGTCCTCACCTTCGCTCTGTGCGGCGCGCAGACGGCCATCCCGAGGGACATGCGCGACTTCAAGCGCAACATCCGCCGCTACCAGCCCACCTTCATCCTGGTGGTCCCCCGCATCGCTGACGCGCTGATGTCGGGCATCCAGAAGCGCATTGCCGAGTCGCCGGAGCGTGTCCAGCGCATCTTCGCGCAGGCCATCCACAACGCCTCGCGCATCTTCACGGCCGGGCCGCGCCTGGACGGCGGGCTGCTGCGCATGCTCACGCACCACACCGTCTACGATCCGCTCGTCTTCAGGAAGATCCGCGCCAATCTCGGGGGGCGGCTGCGCTTCTTCGTCAGCGGCGGCGCGCCGCTGGATATCGAACACCAGATCTTCTTCAAGTACCTCGGCGTGCCGGTCTACCAGGGCTATGGCCTGACCGAGTCCGCGCCGATCGTCAGCAGCAACCTCCCCGAACGCCACAAACTTGGGAGTTCCGGGCCGATCTTCCCCTGGCTGACGCCCGAGCGCGGCGGTGACTACACCTTCCGTGACAGCGAGGGCCGCACCGGCAAGGAGGTCCACGGCGAGCTGCTGGTCAAGGGCGACTGCGTCATGAAGGGCTACTGGCGGCACACCGACGCCAGCGCCAAGACCCTCGCCGACGGCTGGCTGCACACCGGCGATATCGGCTATGTCGACGCCGATGGCTTCCTCTTCCTCGAGGGCCGACAGGGCAACATGATCGTCCTGGAAGGCGGCGAGAAGCTGCACCCGGAGCACGTCGAGGATGCCATGAAGACCTCGCCGCTGATCACCGAATGCATGGTCATCGGCGAGAAGTGCAAGAATGTCTATGCCCTGGTCAATGTCGACGCCGACCGCACCGCCGGGCTGTCCGGGGCACCACTCCTCGAACGCCTGCGTAAGGAAGTCCAGGAGAAGAGCCGACATCTGGCCTCGTACCAGAAGCCGAAGGACGTACTCATCGTCCCGGACTTCAGCATGGACGAGGGGACGCTGACCGCGACGCTCAAGGTCAGGCGCCACATGGTCTGGCAGAAGCACGGCGAGGACATCCGGCGCTTCCTGGCCGAGAACGGCGAGGAGACCGCCACCAAACAGGAGGTCGGCATCGCCAGCTCGAAGGTCATGGAGAGCCTGGGCCGGGCCTAGCCGGGACCGGTTCACGCGCCGCCAGGCGGTGCGTGAAGGCGTCAGGCTGCAGCCGAGGTCGACGGCGCGGCAAAGGGGATCCCCGGCGCCGTCCGTGGCGCGTGAGCGGGGGCGTCGGCGCGGCAAGCGGGTCCCCGGCGCCGTCCGCGGCGCGTGAGAGGGGTCTTCGGTGCGGCAAGTGGGTCCCCGGCGCCGGCAGCGCCCGGGTCAGCGCCACTCGGCTCGTGGCGCCCTCTCCGCCCCGCCGGGGCCGGCGCGCGCCTCAGCGCGGCTGACGCACGGCGCGGACGTGCAGGGCGCGCCGTTTGTCCTCTCGCGAGATCACTCCCGCGGCGAGGCTGACGGCCAGGGCCCGATCGACGTCCTGAGTCGGCACGTGGGTCCAGTGGACCGTGTTCCGGGTGTTGGGGAAGAGCGTCTCACGTTCGGCCGGGGCCAGTCGGCTGAGGTCACGGAGTTCCTCTTCGGTGGGCAGTCGCCAGTCGTCGAAGCCGCCCCAGCGCAGCGCCGCGGCCCAGCGCAGAGCGGCGTACCAGTCCAGGGGCTGGCCGGCATTGCCGCCGTCGGGTGTCTGGCCGTCGGCGATCCACATGACACCGCGGGCAAAGTCGATCACGGTGCCCTTGTCGGACACCTGGAAGCGTGTCGCGGGCACGACCTTGTCGAGGTCCTTGGCCAGGGTGAGGGCATCGGCGTGGAGGTCTGTGGCGATGAGCTGGTCGAGGCGCCCGAGGTCGCGGGTGATCGCGCCGGCCTGAACGCGCAGGAAGCGCCCGATGCCGTCGCGGAAGCGGTCCTGCCGTTCACGCAGGTCCTTGCTCAGGCGCTGCGCCTCGGTGCGGGCGCTGTCCAGATCGCGCAGCATGGCCTCGAAGCTATCCGCGGCCTGCAGGAGCAGCTCGCGGGCTTCGCGGATCTCGCCGCGGTCGCGGCGCCGGGCGGCGGTGCCGCGCAGGCCATCGAGGCGGGCGTAGGGCTCCGGGTAGTTGCGGGCGAGGTGCGCGTACAGTGGCGAGCGGGTGGCGGCCTGGAGCCGCGCTTCGGCGCTCTTCAGGTCGGCATCGAGGCGTTCCTGCTCCTTGAGGAGGGCTTCCAGTCTGGCCTGCAGGGCCGTCGTCAGTTCGACCAGGTCGAGGGTGCGGTTCTGCCTCTCCAGGTCGGGGATGCGACGCAGATCAGCCTGGACCTGCCGCCAGGCCTCGGGGGCATTGCGCGAGAAGAAGGCCGCCTGGGGCGCGGCGCGGTCGTAGAGGGCCTTGACGCGGGCCTGGGTCTCGCTCAGGGTCTCGCGGGCCTGTCGCACGCTCTCGCCGGCCTCGCCCAGGAGCGTGGTGACCTCACCGGCGAGGCGGCTGGCGTTGGCGTAGTCCGAGTCGGCCAGGGCCTCCCGGGCCTTGGGAGCGCCGGCCTGGGCCTTGGCCCAGACTGCCGGCTGGGCGGTCGGCATGTCGCCGTCGGCAGCGGCCTTGAGGGCCTGCTCCATCATGCCGACGGCCTCCATGGCCGCCGCCTTCATGCCGGCGATCTTCTCGAGGGCCGGCGCGACCATGCCCTCGGCCCGGCGGATGACCTCGCCGGCCCTGACCCAGTCAATGCTCTCCTGGGCGCCCTCGGCCTGTTTGATCAGGCCCTGGATGGCGGCCCAGTCCTCCGGGACATTCCGTTCCCACTCGAGGGTCTCGACGCCGGCCAGGGTCTTGCGGAAGCGGCTGGCGACGGCGTCGAATTCACGCAGGCGGACGTAGCCTTCGGCGGCGGTGGTCAGGAAGCCGTTGACTTCCGTCAGTTTCTCGGCGGCCTGGGCGGCAGAGAAGCCGCCCTCGGGCACGGCCGCGGCGGTCGCCTCGGCATCCGTGACGCGGCTCCAGAGCATGCTGGCATACTGGTCGAGCCGGTTCTTCTGGGCCTCGTCTTTAAGGACGCGGAAGCGCGTCAGGGCGCTGCCGAAGGCGTCGGCGTTGGTGGC
>JAAYZO010000753.1 GCA_012514865.1 Lentisphaerota bacterium
AGACACATTGGCGAGGTCCTCGAGGGCAAGGACCTGGAGTCCTTCTTCATGATGAAGATGGTCAAGCGCCATGCCGAGGCCAAGGCCCGGGCCGAGGACGACACCGACGGCACCCCGGCCGGACACGACGGCTGAGGCGGCGCCGCGCCCTGGCGCGGCGGCCTCCCAGCGCGGAGGGAGACATGATCTTCGGACGAGCCAATGCCACCCCGCCGGAACGGCCCGCCACCGCCGCGAACCTCCTGGGATCGCTCCTGCTCGTCGTCGACGGCTCCGAGCCGTCGATGGCGGCGGCACGCTTCGCCATGGACCTGGCCAAGCAGCTCCAGAGCCACGTCACCGCGGTGTATGTCGTGGATACCGCGACGATGGACTACCTGACGCAGATGCGCATCTTCGTGGCCGAGGAGCGCGCCGAGTTCGAGGCCGATATCGAGCGCACCGGCCAGCGCTACCTCGAGTACGTCAGCACCATCGGCCGCAAGCAGGGCGTCGAGACCAAGACCCTCCTGCGCAAGGGCCGCTTCCACACGGTCATCCTCCAGGAAGCCCGTAGCCTGGCGGTCAATGCCATCGTCCTGGGCGGCTGGCGGCGCTCGGCCACCCGCAAGGACGCCACCAGCGTCGAGCGCCAGCTCGTCCTCGACCTGGCCGGCCTGCCGGTGATCGTCGTCAAGAGCGACTCCGATCGCGAGACCGAGGGCGACGACTGACCGGGGTATGGCAGAATGAGGCTCCTCCGGCACGCGCGTACTTCCTGGCGTGGAGCATGGCAGTTTCGAGAGCGGGGAGGGCGATCGACGGGGACGGCCTTCCCATGCCCCAAGGGGGCTACGTCTGATAGCCCAGGGTTGCGGTACCCTCGCTACCCTGGGATGGCCCATGGCCATGGCCCCCAACCCCGACGAGGGTTGCGTCGGTAGGATCGCCAGGGGCCGGCACATCGGAACCATGACGCAACCCCCTTGGGGTTGAATGTGCGGGATGGGATCGGAACCCAGGGTAGCGGCCATGCCGCAACCCTGGGCTGGCGGACGCAATCCCGTTGGGATAGGGACAGCCGCTCGACCCACGCCCTCGTCGAGAGCTGCCCGTGGGGAAATCCAGAACCGGCCGGATGGGCGCTCCGCCGCCTTCGCGTGAAGTACGCAGTGCCGGATGGACCGGGCGATCGGGTCGGGACACCGTCTCACCGTTCCCACCTCTGCGTCCTCTGCGGTGAGATCCTCCATGCGGGAGCCGCCACGGCCGGGCTCAGGCCGGGAAGGCGATGACCTCGTCGATGCTCGCGGCGCCGGCCAGGGCCATGACCAGGCGGTCCAGGCCGATGGCGATCCCGGCGGCCGGCGGCATGCCGAGGTCGAGGGCGCCGAGGAAGGCCTCGTCCAGCGGGTAGACGGCGCGGCCGTCGGCGCGGCGCAGCGCCGCGCAGGCGGCGAAACGCCGGCGCTGCTCGGCGGCGTCGACCAGCTCGCTGCAGGCATTCCCCAGTTCCATGCCGGCGAGGTAGAGTTCCCAGCGCTCGACACGATCCGGCCGGCCGGGTATCGGACGGCTCAGGCCGCTGCAGGCCAAGGGGTACTCCGACAGGACCGTCGGCACGCCCAGGCCCAGGCGGGGCTCGACCTGCGCCACCAGGACCTCCTCGAAACGCCCCGCGGCCAGAGCCGCGTCGAGGCTGGTGTCAGCGTAGCGCGCGAAGGCCTCGTCCACCGTGATCTCGGACCAGGGCGCGTCGACGTCGATGGCGACCCCGCGCACCCGGCACAGCGAGCCGCCGGTGACCTCGCGGGTGACCTCGCGGAGCAGCGCGACGGTGTCGCCCAGGATGTCACGCCAGTCGGCCCGCAGGCGGTACCACTCGAGCATGGCGAACTCGGGCTGGTGGCGCTGGCCGCGTTCGCCGTGTCGGAAGCACGGCCCGACCTGGTAGAGGCGCTCGTAGCCGGCGGCCAGGAGGCGCTTCATGTGCAGCTCGGGCGAGGTCCGCAGCCAGGCCGCGCCGGAGGGCTCGGCGTCGATGTAGTCCTCGAGCGCCGGGGCCATGACCCGCACCGGCGTCTCGACATGCAGGAAGTCGCGCGCCTGGAAGAACCGATGCAGCGCGGCCATGGCCCGCGCCCGCAGCGCCAGGACGGACCGCTGCGACGCCAGGCGCCCACGCTCGGCCGCGGCACTCTGCGACGACGGCTCCATCACACCGACCTCCTGCGCCATCCCGACCCCATCCCCCCGGAAAACCATACGGGCGGAGAGCCGCACCGGCCTGACGCCGGACTGCCCTCCGCCCTGAAAGCCCTCGGCCGCAACGGCCTCAGGAAGACTTCTTCACACGCTCGGCGTACTGGCCCGTGCGCGTGTCGATGCGCACCAGGTCGCCCTGATTCACAAACAGCGGCACGCGAATCTCGTAGCCGTTGTCGATCTTGGCCGGCTTGGTGACGTTGGTCGCCGTGTCGCCGCGCGCCCCGGGCTCGGTGTCGACGATGACCTTCTCCACGAAGTAGGGCAGGGTCACCTCGATCGGCTTGTCGCGGAAGAACAGGATCTGGCACGACATGTTGTCGTCAAGGAAGTACTTGTTGCCGCCGATGATCTCCGGCGGCACGCGCACTTCCTCGTAGCTCTCGGGATCGCTGAAGATGAAGGCGGTGCCGTCGTCGTACGAGTAGTGCAGCTCGCGCTCTTCCAGGCTCGGCTGGTCAATACGGTCGGCCGAACGGAAGGTCTTCTCCATCGTCGACCCGGAGATCATGCTCTTCAGCTTGCAGCGGTACAGGGCCTGGCCCTTGCCCGGCTTGCAGAAGTCAAAATCGCTGATGACATAGGGCTCGCCGTCGATCTCGATCTTCAGTCCCTTGCGCAGATCGCCTGCCTCGTACATAGCCTTCTCATCTCCATCGGTTGCAGGACCGACCGTACCCGCGGGTCAGGAGGCGCCCCGGTCTGGCCGTTCGGCTTTGGACTCATCAACTCGAAGGGTGTACTGTACCGTACAACCAGCGACCTTGCAACGTGCGGCACCAACCCCGCACGGCGTGCTCCTGTGCCCGGACCCGGTCCGGTCTTTACCACGTCCTCGCCACAGGAAGCGCCGTCGGGCGGCGCCGCGATGGCGGCATCCGGATCCCATGGCAGTGGCATCGGCGGACATCGAAGCGGGCCTCGCGTATCACTTCCAGCAGCCGACGCTGCTGGAGCAGGCCCTGACGCACCCGTCCTGGCTCGCCGAACACGAGCGCGCCGAGGCCCACAACCAGCGCCTCGAGTTCCTCGGCGACGCGGTCCTGCAACTGGCCAGCAGCATCCTGCTCTTCGAGGTCTTCCCGGATGAGGACGAGGGCACCCTCACGCGCATCCGCTCGGCCCTGACCAAGGAGTCGACCCTGGCCGGCTTCGGCAGTGCGCTTGGCCTCGGCGAGGCCATCCTCCTCGGCAAGGGCGAACAGCGCCACGGCGGCGCCCAGCGCCCATCGACCCTGGCCGACGCCTTCGAGGCCGTCCTGGGCGCGATCTACCTCGACGGCGGCCTCGAGCCGGCCATGGCCCTGGTGCGGCGGCTGGTCGCGCCGGCCCTGGCCGACGTGCGCGCCCTGCTCGCCTCCGAGAACCCCAAAGGCGCCCTCCAGGAGTACACCCAGGAGCACTACCACGGCGTGCCGCGCTACGACCTCCTCAAGGTCCACGGCCCCGACCACGAGCCGCGTTTCGAGGTGGCGGTGGTCTTCCTGGGAGAAGCCCTGGCCACCGCCGTCGCCGGCAGCCGCCGCGCCGCCGAGTGCCAGGCCGCCGAGGCGGCCCTCGCCATCCTGCAGCAGCGCGATGCCGCCGCCGCAGAAGAGGCGCCGCCCGCGCCGAGCGGCAAGTAGGTCCACGGCGCCGCCCGTGGACCTCCCGGGCGCCGCCCGCGGCCCCCGGGGGAGCGCGCAGTGCTGTCCGTTTCTGTGCGTCCCTTGTGTCCCTTGTGTCCCTCCGGCTCCCCCTCATTCGGCGCCGGCAAAGGGAACCCGGCCCCGCGGGGCTGGTCTGAAAGCCGCAATGGTCAAGGCTCTCACATCGTTCGCGCTCGTCTTGCTGTGGCTCTCCGCCACGGTGGCCGAGGGCGCTTCGCAGGCCGGCCTCGTCCTCTGCTTTGCGGATGGCCATGTCGCGGTCGAGGCCGTGCACACCGACGTCTGCGCCGTTCTCGATCCTGCCTCCGAGTCCTCGTCCGCCGGCCGCCCAGTCGCCAGCGCGCTGCGCGCCGTAGGGTGTGCCGATGTCCCGCTCGGCAGTGATGTGGGCATCGCCTTTGGCAAGAGCCTCACGGACCGTTCGGTCAGGCGCCTCCAGCCGTTGCAGGCGATTCCGGCGCTGGCCGCCCTTGAGGCGCGCCGTGCCTCGACCGCCGCACCGACGCTGGGTCGGTGCCACTGCCTCGAGCGCGCCTCGCCGCATCTATCCTGCCTTCAGACCATCATCCTGCGGCTCTGAGAGCCCTCCTCCGGACGGTGCCCACGACGGCGTCCTGTCGCGGCGGCCGGTGCTGCCGACCGACCCTTGACGGCGCTATCTCCCCCCGAGCACGTTCCCGATGGAGAGGATGGTCCATGACGTTTCCCTATGTGTTTCCTGCAGTGATGGCTGTGGTGTTCTCCGGCAGTATCCTCTGCCGTGCCGACGCCGTCGGTGCGGCGCCTCCCGGTGGTGGTACGGCCCCCGTGAGTGCGGCCGCACCGGCGACGGTGGATCTGGCGCAGGCCATCCGGATGGCGTTGGACGCCCACCCGCGTCTGCGCGCGGCCGAGGCCGCGAGCCGCGCCGCGGCGGGCCGTCTGCAGCAGTCGGCGGCGCGGCCGAATCCCGAGATCGAAGCCGAGGTCGAGGACGTCGGCCTGCGCGGCGACGGCTTCCAGTCGTCGACGGTCACCCTCCGGGCTGGCCAGGTCGTGGAACTCGGCGGCAAGCGCACCGCCCGGAGGCAGGTCGCCGGCCTCGACCTGGACCTCGCCCGGCGCGATGCGGACAGCGCCCGCGTGGAGCTGGTCGCCGAGGTGAAAGACCGCTTTCGCGGGGTCCTGGTCGCCCGTGAGCGCGCCCGCGCCGCGGGCCTGTCCCGCGACCTCGCCGCGACGGTGCGCGACACCGTCGCCGAGCGTGTCCGTTCGGGGAAGGTCTCCCCGGTGGCGCTGATCAAGGCGGACGTCGAGCTGGCCGGTCGGCGCATCGAGGTGCAGCGCGCGGAGCGCTCCCTGTCGGCGGCGTCGGCCGCCCTGCAGGCGCTGTGGGGCGAGCCGCCTGCTGTCGGCGGCGCCATCGAGGCCCTTGGGGACCTCCGCGAGATCCCGGCGGTGCCGGATCTGGAGGCCCTCATGGCACTCCTCCCGCGCCATCCGGCATGGGCGCGGGGCGAGCGAGAGGAGGACCTGGCGCGGGCTCACGTGGCCATGGAGCGCGCCGCGGCCGTCCCGGATGTCACCCTCTCGGCGGGCCTCGCGCACAGCCGCGAGGACCGCGCCGAGGCTGTCGAGTTTGCCGTGTCCTTCCCGCTGCCGCTGTTCGATCGGAACCGCGGTGCTATCGCAGCGGCCATGGCCGAGGCTGACCGGGTGCGCGCGGACCAGGCGGCGACGCGGCTTGCCCTGCGCAGCGACCTCGTCAGCCAGTGGCATGAGTACCAGGCGGCGACGGCGGAAGCACGGGCGATCCGCGACGACATCCTCCCGGGGGCCAGGAAGGCCTTCGATACCGCCGCGGAGGCCTACCGAAGCGGCCGCCTGGAGTACCTCGACGTCCTCGACGCCCAGCAGACTCTGGCTGACGCGGAGCGGCACGCCATCGAGGCGCTCGACGCGGTCCATCGGAGCATCGGCGCCCTCGAGCGCCTGGTGGGCGGGAGCTTGGTTCAGGATTAAGGCAGGAGCATCAGATATGACGACGACACTCTCACGCATGTCGATGATGGGGCGGCGCGCCTGGCGCACGATGGCGGCGGCCTCGGGGCGCCGGCGTGTTGCGGCTGCTGTGGCGATGGCCATGCTGCTGGGGCTGGTGGCAGGCGTGCCGCTCCTGCGTGCCGCCGAGGCCGGCGCGGCCGCGCCGGCCGGCAAGACCGCGGACGCCCACGACGACCACGCCGGGCATGACCACGGCCCGGCCCCGGCCACCAAGGCGGCGGCCGCGGACGCCCACGACGACCACGCCGGGCACGACCACGGCCCGGCCCCGGCCACCAGGGCCGCCGCGGCCGCCCACGACGACCACGCCGGGCATGACCACGGCCCGGCCCCGGCCACCAGGGCCGCCGAAGCGGCCGCGGATGACCACGACGACCACGCCGGCCATGACCACGGCGCCGAAGGGCACGAGGACGAGGGCGTCGTCACCCTCTCCGACGCCGAGCGTCGCAACGCCGGGATTGTCGTCGCGGCCGCCGGCCCCGGCGACCTGGCGACCGAGGTCCGCCTGCGCGGCGAGATCGCGCTCAACCGCGACCGCGTGGTGCACGTGATTCCGCTGGTGGCGGGTGTCGCTCGCGAGATCCGCGCCACCGAGGGCGATGCGGTCGAGGCCGGGCAGGTCCTGGCCGTCCTCGACAGCAGTGAGCTCGCGGAGGCCAAGCTGGACTACCTGACCAAGGTCAACGAGGTCCTCTGCTGCGACCTCCTCGTGCCCCGCGCCAAGGCGGTCCACGACGGCACCCGCCGTCTGCTCGACTTTCTGACCGGCAATCCGCCCCTGGACAGCCTGCAGGCCTTCGACGCCGGTGAGG
Organism: Lentisphaerota bacterium; assembly: GCA_012514865.1. GTDB lineage: Bacteria > Verrucomicrobiota > Lentisphaeria > Oligosphaerales > JAFGRS01 > JAGVUW01. The sequence continues at coordinate 6,752 of JAAYZO010000753.1, forward strand.
CCGGCGAGAATCTCAAGACCCTGCTCGGGGCCTACGCCGAGCTGGCGCAGGCTCGCCAGGCCTTCGAGCGCGAGCGGGGCCTGCATCAGAAGGAGATCACCAGCGGCCAGGAGTACTTCGCCGCGAAGACGGC
>JAAYZO010000754.1 GCA_012514865.1 Lentisphaerota bacterium
CGGCTCGATATCCGCACACTTGCCCTGAATGATGTAGCCGCGCAGGATGAAATAGCCCTCGGTCGTGACCGTCACCCGGTAGAACCCCTGTGGGAAGCGCATCGGGTCGTAGACCCGCGGGCCTACATCGGAGAACGACCAGCCCCGGCACAGCGAATGTACGGCGGCGAACTGCAGCCGCAGGCGGTCGAAGGTATCCAGCACGGCATCGGGTTGGGTCACGTTCACGGCTTGCAGCGCGGTGATCGCATCCTCCACCTGTGCCGCCAGGTATTCCGGCGGACATTCATCACCCTGCGCATGTACGGCCCCGACATGCCCCGCCAAGAGGCCGGGCACCAGCATGAGCAGCCCCCAGGCTACCAGTAACGGCTTCATACGTCCCCACGCCTTTCTGTGATGCGGCAGTGCCATCCCCAGACGCCGGTCACGGGTGGGGAGCACTGCCCTCCGTCGCACATACACACGCCGGATCACGCGATACCTTAAGCTTAATATGAGCTTACCACATACGCACGCTAGTCACGATAGAGGTGTGGGGCCGTGCAGGGGGCATCTGAACTGGTAAGCGTGCCGTTGTATGCCGCGCGTAGACTCGTGACGTGGCGTGACGGGGTCGAGCCGTTGCGCCCGGCGGGGAGGGGCAGTTGTTCTGAAGGGACTCAAAAGAGCACGGACCAGTGCCGTTGCACCGGTGCCGTGCTCTTCCACCCCGGAGTGAATCCCGTCCCAAGAAGTGCCCCTAGGGTATCATATGTTGCACGGAATGGGCCGCGAGGCGGACACCAGAAGTGCAATTATTGCAATTGCTGTATTGGAGTTGAGATGGATCCTAAGGAATTGAGCGACGCCTACACGCGGCAACTGCGCGAGTGGGTCGAACGCTCTGAGCACACGCAGAAGCAGCTTGTCGCATTGTCCGCAGGGGTGCCGCTCGATGATGTGTTGGACGAGACCAAGCTGAGCCGCCTGATCCAGGAGCCTCCGGCCAACGTGCGCCGACGGCGGCCGTTGCTCAAGCTGCTAGCCGTGCTGTACAGCCTGGGGATCATCTCCTGCGAGGAGGCTGAGGCGTTTTGGCACGCGTACAGCATCGGCCCGCTGCCCGACGGCCTGACCTGGGAAGCGGTGTGTGAGCTGTTCGAGCAGGCGCAGCCGGCGAGCCGCGCGGGGGCCGAACGGGAGGCGGAGCCAATCGCGCCCGCGCCGGAGCCATCCCGGCGCCGGTTCCCCGCCGGGGCGCTGGTCAGCCTTGTGACCGCGGCGGGGGTGATCGCGGCGATCCTGTTTGGCCGCGCCCTGATCCTGCGGGATAGGGCAGGGGGGGCGACAGCGTCCGACCCGTCCGGGGCCTGTATTGGGCCGGTCCCGCGCGTCGAGCCTGAGTTCCTGTACGACCAGGGCGTGAGCCTCTACGGCCCCGGCACCGATGCCCCCCACGCCGGTGCCCTGTCGGGCCAGGTGCGCACCCTGGCTATCGATCAAACCGGGGTGTGGCTGGGGTACGCGCCGGGCGCTGACGGCCTGGACGGGGTCAGCCATTACATCCGGGGACAGAAGGGGTGGATGCACTGCCTGGGCCTCGCGCTGTCGGAGGGGCAGGTGGTGAACGACTTCGCCTTCGGGCCGGACGACACGGTTTACGTTGCGACGGACGGGGCCGGGATCGCCCGGCTCAGGGACGGCGAATGGATGGTTTACACGACCGATCACGGCCTGCCGAGCAACGTGGTTTACGATCTCGCCTGGGACGATTCCGGCGTGCTATGGGCCGGTACGCTGGAAGGGGTCGCGGAGCTGATCGGCGAGCACTGGGAGGTGGTGTACCGGGCCGCCGTAGGCAAGCTGGCCGGTAACCAGGTCCACAGCTTGCTGCTCGACGACAGCCACGGGGCCCGCTGGTTCGGGTTGGCGTTTGGCGGCCTCAGCCGCCTGACGAGCGACGGGCAGTGGTCCACCTATCTGGACGACGATGGGGGCCTGGGCAACATCCGTGCCCTCGTCGAGGACGAGGCGGGCGGCGTCTGGGTGGCAACCGATGGCGGCGGCGTGGCCTACTTCCACGATGACACATGGGAGGTCTTCACGGCGGCGAACTCCGACCTGCCCAGCGACCGGGTGCAGGATGTCGCGTTGGACCACTTTGGCCGCATCTGGGCCGCGACGGATCAGGGCGTGGCCCTGACGGCGGATCGTGGCGCGAGCTGGCAGCTTCACTCGCGCCTGGACGTTTTGGATATCGCCTTCGGGTGCCCCGGCTGCGACTACGACGAGGACGACGTTTGGCTGGCGGTGCGCGGGCGCGGGGTCGCCCATTCCGGCCTGCCCCCGGCGGCGCCGCTCGTACGGGTCGAGGCCCCGCTGCCCCAG
>JAAYZO010000755.1 GCA_012514865.1 Lentisphaerota bacterium
CATCACGGTTCTCGGTTCGGCCGCCGCCGAGGCCTGGCCGGCCCTGTTCTGCACCTGCGAGGCCTGCCGTGAAGCCCGCCGCCGCGGCGGACGCAACCTGCGTCGGCGCACCGCCTACCGCATCGACTGCGAGACCCTGATCGACTTCGGCCCCGACATCCACTGGCAGAGCCACGCCTTCGGCATCGACATGGCTGACATCCGGCGGATCCTAATCACCCACAGCCACAGCGACCACCTCGATACCGTCGAGCTGCAGTGGCGCCGAAAGGGCTTCAGCCGCATCGGCGAGCCGCTCGAGGTCTTCGCCAATGCCCACGTCTTCGACCGCATCGCCCGCGAGACCGGCCTCACCCTCGACCAGATCGCCATCGTCGGACACACCCTCGAGCCCGGCCGCGAGGTCGTCACCGGACCCTACACGGTGACGCCCCTGCGCGCCCAGCACGCCAGCCCCGACGAGGCCGCTCTGAACTTCATCCTGCACGACGGCCGCGTCGGCGCCCTCATCGGCAACGACACCGGCTGGTGGGCCGAAGAGACCTGGCAGCAGACCGCCGGACGCCGCCTCGACGCCGCCATCATCGAGTGCACCTACCTCCACAAGGACGCACAGCACCGCCAGGGCCACCTCGGCGCCGAGGCCGCCGTCGCCTTCCGTGACCGCCTCATCGAACTCGAGGCCATCAGACCGGACGCGCGCGTCGTGGTGAACCACTTCTCCCACAATGGGATGACCCTCCACGAGGAACTCTCCGACTGGTTCGCCCCCCACGGCATCGAGGTCGCCTACGACGGCATGACCCTCGAGCTCTGAGGGGGCTTCCGCCGCTGGGCCTCGCCGGTCATCAGGGCCGCGCGGACGCGGCCCTTGGGCTCGGGACACGGACCGACACAGACCCACACGGACGGACACGGACGGGCCTTGCCGGCTGCGGCGCCGGGCCTCGGGCCACGGCCCACGGGTCGGGGGGCGTCCGGGGTTGGGCGTTGGGCGTTCCGTTCCTCGGGCCTCGGCCGATCGGTCGGATCCGTCGGATCTCCCGGCGCTTCTCTGCGGCGGGGCCGTCCTCTCGCTCTCAGGCCCCGGCCAGGCGCCAGGACCAGGCGACCAGACTCGAGGCGCCTAGGCCGCAGAGGGCATGCACATACCACGGCAGACGGCGCTCGAGCAACGCCAGGCAGGGCAGCGCCAGGAGCGCCCCCCAGGCGAAGCCCATGGCATGGCCGACCACGTCGGTCTGCGGGCCGGTACCCAGCCAGCCCAGGAGGGTCGCCGCGGCGCCAAGCGGCAGCCAGGTCCGTGAGAAGACCATGCGCAGGTCACGCCAGCGCCGCCACGACCGCGCGCTCTGCACGACGCCCAGGGCCCCGAGCGCCCCGAAGGTCGCCGTCGAGGCGCCAATGGCATGGCGGCCGTACGCTGCCAGGGCCGCCTCGGTCAGATTCCCCAGAACGCCGCTGAGGAGCACCAGCACCCAGGCCGGACCCAGGCCCAGGACCTGGCTCAGGGCACTCCCGAAGACCACCACCGCCACGGCATTCCCGAAGACGTGCATCGCATCGGCGTGCAGCCACAGCGACGTCACCGCCCGCCACCACTCGCCGGCACGCAGGCGCTCGGCGTCCAGAGCGCCGATCTCGAAGAGCCGATGCGCCGCGGCCACCGGGCCGCTGTGGAGGTAGACATTGAGCATCGCCGCGGCCACCACCAGGCCGCTGAGGACGTCGGCGGGACGCAGCGCCGCCAGGGCCGGCCCGATGCCGCTGCCGCGCGGCCAGTCGCGGTTGGCGCGCTCGTAGTCGACCAGCTCGGCGCGGGCTCGCTCGGCCGTCCAGCCGGTGACCACGACGATGTACGCCTGGCCCGCCGCGTCGACCTCGACGCGGTGCGGAATCCGCGCCGACGAGAGCGCCGCCACATACGGCAGAAACCGCTCCGGCGTCGGCGGTATCAGGCGTTCTTCAACCGGGCCGTCAACCGCCCAGGTGTCAAGCCGGCCGCTCATCCTGCCAGCCCCGCAGCCGCCACCTTCATCCTTGCCTCCGAAAGTCTTGCCAACCGTGACGCACCGTGCATATTATGAACCCGTGTTCTGAGACCGACGACCCACGCCCGGCGAAAAGATACCCATCTGGCCTGCACGGCCTTCCGGGTGGGGGAGCGGTTTCGCGAGTTTCCGTGCCTGACGACTTCGGAGGTTCTGCCGACATGACGAAACGTGATCTGGTCGTTCGCATCGCCCGTCAGACGGGCATCAACCAGCAGGACGTGATGAACGTGGTTCAGCTCAGCCTGGACACGATCACCAAAGAGCTGGCGGCTGGCCGCGGCGTCGAGTTCCGCAACTTCGGCGTCTTCGAGGTCATGGTCCGCAAGCCGCGCGTCGGCCGCAACCCGAACGCGCCGAAGAAGACGGTCGACATCCCCGAACGCGTCGTGGTCAAGTTCAAGCCCGGCAAGGTCATGCGCCAGCGCGTCCTGAAGCTCGACCCGTCCCGCATCTGAACCAGCCGTGCCGGTTCGACCGGAGGACGCGCCGCCACGGAGCGCCTCCGGAACTCCGCACGACCACCCGCGAAAGCCAGTCGGCCCGATGGCCCTGGCTTTCGCGGCCTTGAGAGACCCTGACATGGCACCCGCGAACGAACCGCTGCCCGGCACGTCCGACCTCTGGGAACCCGAGGTCACCGACTGGGTGTTGCTCGAACAGGCCGCCCGCGACGTCTTCGGCCGCTACGGCTACGGCGAACTGCGCACCCCGATCTTCGAACGCACCGACGTCTTCGTGCGCAGCATCGGCGACGATACCGAGGTGGTCCAGAAGGAGATGTACACCTTCGAGGACCGCGGCGGCCGCAGCCTGACCCTGCGTCCCGAGGGCACCGCCGGCGCCATGCGTGCCATCGCCTGCCACGGCCTCGCCGACGGCGAGCAGCTCCGGGTCTTCTACATGGGACCGATGTTCCGCGGCGAACGCCCGGCCGCCGGCCGGCGCCGGCAGTTCCACCAGGTCGGCGTCGAGGCGGTCGGCGGCCTGGAGCCCTACCAGGATGCCGAGGCTATCGCCATGCTCGTCCACTACCTCGAGGCCATCGGCGTCAGCGGCGGCCGCGTCCGCCTCAACAGCCGCGGCCTGCCCGAGGACCGCGCCGCCGTCAGCGCCGCCATGCGGCAGCACTTCGCACCGCGGGCGCAGGACATGTGCCCGGATTGCCAGCGCCGCCTCGACAGCAATGTCTGGCGCATCCTGGACTGCAAGAACGCGGCCTGCCAGGCGGCCGTCGAGGGCGCCCCCAAGATGGTCGACCTCCTCGGCGACGAGAGCCGCGGCTTCTTCGCGGCCGTCTGCCGCGGCCTGGACCAGCTCGGCGTGGCCTACGAACTGGCGCCCCGGCTGGTCCGCGGCCTGGACTACTACGTCCATACCGTCTTCGAGGTCGTGCACAGCGGCCTCGGCGCCCAGGACGCCCTTGCCGGCGGCGGGCGCTACCGCATCGGCCTGCCCGGCGTGAAGCGGCCCCTCGACGGCGTCGGCTTCGCCGCCGGCATGGAGCGTCTCCTCATGGCCCGCGAGAGCCTCGGCCTGAAGGCCGCCGGCCGGCCGGGCGCCGATGTCTTCATCGTGGCGCTGGGCGACGAGGCCATCCCGGCCGGCCTGGGCCTGGCGCAGGCCCTGCGCCGCACCGACCTCGGCCTGCGCGTCCTGGCCGGCCTCGGCGGCCGCAGCCTCAAGGCCCAGATGCGCGCCGCCCACCGCGAGGGCGCCCGCTGGGCCCTCATCCTCGGCGACAACGAACTCGCCGCCGGAACGATCGTCTGCAAAACGATGGCAACGTCGCAGCAGGAGACCATCCGCCGCGACGACCTCGTCGACTGGCTGCGACAGGCCGCCGCCGCACCGGCCGCCGCCGCCAGCACACCCTGACCGCCTCGCCGACCCGGAAGGCACCGAACCGAACCGGCCGGCAGGCAGGACCGATAGACCGAGCACCGGGCGGTGCCGGCGGGACCGCGCCGGGCGACACCCGGCCGACCGCCGCACCGGCCGCATAGAATGGAGCGCCAGGATGGACGCCATGTACCCGCGCACGCACCACTGCAATGCCCTGACCCTCGACCACGTCGGCCAGCGCGTCGACCTCAGCGGCTGGGTCAATAGCTGCCGGAACCTCGGCGGACTGGTGTTCATCGACCTGCGTGACCGCGAAGGCGTCACCCAGCTCGTCATCGACCCGGCCACCCAGCCGGAGCTCGCCAGCCGCGCCGGCGCCATCCGCGAGGAGTGGGTCATCGCCGCCACCGGCACCGTCCGCGCCCGCCCCGACGCCATGGTGAACCGCCAGCGCCCCACCGGCGCCATCGAAATCGCCGTCGAGGGCCTCGAGATCCTCAACCGCGCCGCGCCGATGCCCTTCAACCTCGAGGACCCGTCGGTCAGCGAGGACCTGCGCCTGAAGTACCGCTACCTCGACATGCGCCGCTCCGGCCTGGTCAGCAACCTCCGCCTGCGCCACAAGATCACCAAGGTCGTGCGCGACGTCCTCGACCAGCGCGGCTTCGTCGAGGTCGAGACCCCCATCCTCAGCAAGAGCACCCCCGAGGGCGCCCGCGATTACCTCGTCCCCAGCCGCGTCCACCCGGGGTGCTTCTACGCCCTCCCCCAGGCGCCCCAGCAGTACAAGCAGATCCTCATGGTCGGCGGACTGGAACGCTACTTCCAGATCGCGCGCTGCTTCCGCGATGAGGACCTCCGCGCCGACCGCCAGCCGGAGTTCACCCAGATCGACCTGGAGATGAGCTTCGTCACCCGCGAGGATATCATCGCGACCATCGAGGCCATGCTGGCCACCGTCATGCAGGAAGTCCTCGGACGAACCCTCGAGACGCCCCTGCCGCGGCTGACCTACCGCGAGGCCATGGACCGCTTCGGCTCCGACAAGCCCGACACGCGCTTCGCCATGGAGCTCGTCGATCTCACCGCGGCCCTGCGCCAGACCGAGTTCCGCGTCTTCCGCGGCGTCATCGACCAGGGCGGCGTCATCAAGGCCATCAACGCCCGCGGCCTCGCCGGCACCAACCGCCGCCAGATCGACACCTGGACCGAGACCGCCCAGGTCTTCGGCGCCAAGGGCCTGGCCTGGCTCAAGGTCGGCCCCCAGGGCGAGGTCACCGGCAGCGTCGCCAAGTTCCTCACCGACAGCGAACGCGCTGCGGTCCTGGCCGCCACCGGCGCCGCCGAGGGCGACCTCGTCCTCATCGTCGCCGATCGGCACCGCGTCGCCTGCGAGGCCCTCGGACGACTCCGCCTCGACGTCGCCAAGACCGCCGGGATCATCCCGGAAAATGCCTTCAACTTCCTCTGGGTCGTCGACTTCCCGCTCCTCGATTTCGATGAGCAGGAGAAGCGCTACGTCGCCGTCCACCACCCCTTCACCAGCCCGCGCGACGAGGACTTCGACAAACTCGACACCGACCCCGGGGCCGTCCGTGCCAAGGCCTACGACGTCGTCCTCAACGGCGTCGAACTCGGCGGCGGCTCGATCCGTATTCACACCCCGGAGATGCAGCAGCGCATGTTCAGCGCCCTCGGCATCGCCCCGGATGAGGCCAAGGCGCGCTTTGGGCACATCCTCGAGGCCCTCGGCTTCGGGGCCCCGCCCCACGGCGGCATCGCCCTCGGCCTGGACCGCTTCGCCATGCTCATGGTCGGGGCGCCCTCGATCCGCGATGTCATCGCCTTCCCGAAGACCGCCAAGGCGACCTGCCTGATGACCGAGTCGCCCAGCACCGTCGACGATCGCCAGCTCGAGGAACTCCACATCCGCACCGCCCCCGTGGAGCCCGCCGGCACCCCGGAAGCCTCGACCGCCGGCGCCTGAGGGCACCGCGCCATTCCTGCCCGGGCAGGTCAGACAAGTCAGACAAGTCAGACAAGTCAGACTGGTCAGACTGCGGCTGTCCCCGGTGTCCCCGGTATCCCGGTGTCCCTGCCTCAGCCGGGCAGGGCCAGGACCTGGCCGGCGTCCTCCAGGAGCGGCCGCAGGCGGGCGTAGGGCAGCGCCTGCACGGCGGTGCCGAGGTCCATGGCCAGCCCGGCGGCCAGGGCCGCCGACTCGCCCAGGACCATGAACACCGGCTCCATGCGCGCCGAGCCGTAGGCGATGTGTGAGGCCGACAGGCAGATCGGCACGAGGAGGTTCTCGCACTCGCCCCGGCGCGGGATCAGGCAGCGGTACGAGATCGGGTACGGATCCGTCGGCGGCACCTGCACATCGCCGTCGTTGAGGACGCGCCCGGCGTGCACGAAGCGGCTGCAGTTGTGCGAGTCGAGGGTGTACGATCCCATCCCGACGGCGTCCTCGGCCCGGGCGCTGCCCATGCAGTCGCGCTCGGTGATGACGTAGTCGCCGACCAGCCGCCGCGCCTCGCGGACGTAGAGCTGGTGCGGCCAGTGGCCGGTGTCGACGAACTCGTCGCGGGCCAGGCCCCAGCGTCCGTACGCCTCGCGGTAGCGCGTCGGAATGGCCGGGTCGTTCGACAGGCACCAGTAGAGGCCCTTCTGGTAGGTGACGTGGGCCTGGAAGATGCGTTCGCGGGTGGCGACGTCGGCCTCGGGCCAGGCGTGGTTGGCGCCGATGAAGTCGCTCGAGACCGGCCCGTGGTTGTTGGTGTCGGTCTTGCTGAAACCGCCCGGGGTGCGCTGGGGCAGGATGTCGAACTTGGCCGGCGGGCCGTCGGGGGTCCGCAGCGACTCGTTGTAGCGGTCCTTCTCCCCGGCGTACCAGCGCCGCGCCAGCTCGTACTGGCGCGGGTCGTAGCCCTCGGGCTGCTCCCAGGGCACGCGCAGCGCCGGGTCGTCGGTCATGCAGATGCGGAAGTTATACGCCTGCACCCGCCGATCGCCCTGGCCCTGCATCAGGGTACGGTCCTCGTCGTCGACCTGGGGCAGCCGCCCCGAGGACGGGTCGCCGGGGCGGACGTACGGGTCGACCGGCATGCCGAACTGGTGGTACTGCCGCACCTGGATGCCGTTGAGGCTCTCGCCGTAGGTATCGTTGGACTCGCGCCCGACGGTATAGGTGACCCCGGCCTTGGCCATGAGGTCGCCCTCGTAGGTGGCGTCGATGAACTGCCGGGCCCGCACCGCCAGACCGCCGAGGAAGGTCACCCGCTGCAGGCGCCCGCCGCTCGACTCGGCACGGTCGAGGTACTGCGCCAGGCGCACCGGCACGCCCGCCTCGGCCAGGAGTTCGCCGAAGACTGCCTCGGCGACGTGCGGCTCGAACCGCCACTCCTCGTCACGGCCGTAGTGACGACCCACCCGCGCTTAGAACTGCCGCGAGCGCCCGCCGATGACGTGCTTGCGGCCGTAGTCGGTCCAGCCCAGGCCGCCGGAGGTCATCCCGCCGAGGTGCAGGCCCGGCTGAAGAAGGACCACCGAACGGCCCGCCGCGGCGGCCGTCACCGCCGCGATGACGCCGGCCGAGGTGCCGCCGTAGACGCAGAGGTCGACATCGAGGGTCTCCGAACTCGGCTGAACCCAGTCGGCATCGAAATAGTGCAGTGCGGTCG
>JAAYZO010000087.1 GCA_012514865.1 Lentisphaerota bacterium
CCGACGGCTGTCCGTGGGATCGCGAGCAGACGCACGAGAGCCTCAAGCGCTACCTCATCGAGGAGTGCGGTGAGCTCCTCGACGCCCTCGACGACGGCGACGACGATGCCATCGTCGACGAGCTGGGCGACGTGCTGCTGCAGATCGTCTTCCACTGCCAGATCGGCAGTGAGGACGGGCGCTTCTCACTCCAGGACGCGGCGCGCGCCGAGTGCGAGAAGATGTGGCGGCGCCACCCGCATGTCTTCGGCGAGAGCGACGCCGACACGCCCGAGGCGGTGCTGGCACAGTGGGACCGCCTCAAACGCCAGGAACGCCGCCATGCCGACAAGCGCTCCGCCCTCGACGGCATCCCGCGACACCTGCCCGCCCTGCATCGGGCCCAGGCCGCCCTGCGCAAGGCCGGCCGGCAGGGCTTCGAGTGGGCCGGGGTCGAGGCCGTCCTGGGTAAGGTCCGCGAGGAGCTCGCCGAGGTCGAGGAGGCCTGCCGTCGGGGCCAGCCCGAGGCCGTGGCCGAGGAACTAGGCGACCTCCTCCTGGCGGTGGTGAACCTCTGCCGCTGGCACGACCTCGAGGCCGAGGAGGTCCTGCAGCAGGGCGTCCGCAAGTTCATCCGGCGCTTCCAGGCCCTCGAGGACCACCTGCGCGGCGCGGGCCGCACGCCGTCGGACTGCAGCCCCGCCGAGCTGCTCGACCTCTGGCGCGGCCAGACGCGCTGAGGCACTCCCCGCGGCGTCCGGCAGACGCCGTGCGGGACGGCGCTCCGCGCCGGTGCCGGGGTCGCCGTCATGAGAACTTTTTCGACGCCGGCGGCCTTGCCCGGACTGGCAGTCGCGGTTAACCTCATGGAAAGGAGTGATGTCCGCGGCGGCGGCCCGTCGGCGCCGTCGCCTGTTGGGATTCCACCGAGGGAAGAGGAGGATATGGGAATGAGGACGAGACGCTTCACCCTGATCGAGCTGCTGGTCGTGATTGCCATCATCGCCATCCTGGCGGCCATGCTCCTGCCGGCCTTGAGCAAGGCCCGCGACAAGGCCCGTCAGACCGCCTGCATCTCCAACCTCAAGCAGCTCTCGCTGGCCATGCTGATGTACGTCGACGACTCCCGCGACCGCATGCCGACCTACTACCCTGCCTGGCCGGCCAAACCGGTCGGCGACAACGGCTGCGACTGGTGGAACGGCATCTATCCCTATGTTAAGGAGTACCAGGCCTACGTCTGTCCGAACTTCCAGCGTCAGCAGACCTCGTGGAACTACAACGACCACCTCTTCGGGCTGATGCCATCGTACGGCGACAACCCCAACCTGCGCGGCATCTCGCCCGGCAAGATCCGGTCGCCGTCGGCGATTGTCATGCTGGGCGACTGCTGCCACTCCATGGGCGGCGACTGGCGCATGGCCTGGCCGAAATGCCCGGAGACCCTGCCAGGCTCGGGCAATCCCTGCGGGGTGCGTACCACCATTTCGGCGCAGGAGCCGTCGACGGTTCACAGCGGCGGTTCCGATCTTGCCATGTGCGACGGCCACGTCGAGTGGAAGCGCGCCGTGGCGATCTACGACAATGCCTCAGGGAGGCTTTTCGTGCCCTGAATGCAGGGCCCCGGGCGAGACGCCCAGGCCACTCTGAGGGGCAGATCGAGGGCCCC
>JAAYZO010000756.1 GCA_012514865.1 Lentisphaerota bacterium
CGGGCGCAGTCCGGCCAGCACTCGTCGCGTTCGGCGTAGCACTGGATGATGGTCGTGCGCAGGGGCGCCAGGACGCGGTCGGGTCCCTCGCCGGCGCTGTTGCGGACCGGGGCGCTCCAGAAGGCGGCGACGTCGGCGCGGCTGCGCTGGATGCGGGTGACGACCTGGGTGGCCAGGCCGGTCGGCTCGCGGGTCTGCTCCAGCCAGCGCAGCACGGCCCGCCGCACCGCCTGGCGGCGGGCGGTGCCCGTGGCAGACTCGGCCGCGGCGCCCGGAGCGCCGTCGGCCTCCGCATCGTCCTCAGAGGACCACGTGAAGAGGAGTTGCTTCGGCATGGGTCTTCCCGTGAGAGGTGCGCCAGGCCTGTCCACTGACAGGGCCTCATACAACGACACCACAGCCCCTGAATATCACCAGCATTCCGGCTCCTGCAAGCAGGCCCTCGGCGCGGCCTGCTGTTTCAGGGCTATACTACACGGGTCGCCGCCACCCGGCCTGCGGGCGGCGGCCGCAGGCGCACCGCAGTTAAGGAATTCGGTCATGGCCCTCGCATTCACCAACTCGTTGACGCGCACGAAGGAGCCCTTCGTCTCGATTCGCCCCGGCGAAGTCGGCCTCTACACCTGCGGCCCGACGGTCTACAACATCGCCCACATCGGCAACTTCCGTGCCTATGTCTTCGAGGATCTCCTCAAGCGCACCCTGCAGTTCTGCGGGTACCGGGTGCGGCATGTGATGAACCTGACCGACGTCGATGACAAGACCATCCGCGACTCGCGCGCGGCGGGCCTGAGCCTGAACGAGTTCACGCAGCGCTTCAAGGACGCCTTCTTCGCGGACACGAAGGTCCTGCGTATCGCCCCGGCCGACGTCTACCCCGAGGCGACCGCGCACATCCCGGAGATGATCACCCTGATTCAGGCCCTCATCGACAAGGGCATCGCCTACCGCGCCGAGGACGGCTCGGTGTACTTCTCCATCGCGCGCTGGCCGAACTACGGCCAACTGGTGCACATCGAGGCCGAGCAGATGCGCCCCGGCACGCGCGTCAGCCACGACGAGTATGCCAAGGAGTCGGTGGCCGACTTCGCGCTCTGGAAGAGCTGGAGCGAGGACGACGGCGATGTCGCCTGGGACAGCCCCTGGGGGCGCGGCCGGCCGGGGTGGCACATCGAGTGCTCGGCCATGAGCGCCCGTTACCTCGGGCCGCACTTCGACATCCACTGCGGCGGCGTCGATAACATGTTCCCGCATCACGAGGACGAGATCGCCCAGAGCGAGGCCGCCAATGGATGCCAGTTTGTCAATGTCTGGATGCACTGCGCCCACCTGGTCGTCGATGGCGTCAAGATGTCGAAGTCGCTGGGCAACTTCCACACCCTGCGCGACGTCCTGCAGCGCGGCTGGAGCGGCCGCGAGGTGCGCTACGTCCTCCTGGCTACGCACTACCGTCAGTCGCTGAACTTCTCCTTCCGGGCCTGCGAGGACGCCCGCGCCGCCCTGCAGCGCCTGGACGCGTTTCGCGAGCGCCTGCTGGAGGCCGCCCGTCTTCCCGACAGCGACACGGCCGCGGCGGCCGCCGCGGCCCAGGCGGCCGAGGCCGGCTTCCGAGCGGCACTCGAGGATGACCTGAATATCTCGGCGGCGCTGGCCACGCTGTTCGACCTGGTCCGCGAGGGCAACCGCCTCCTCGACGCCGGCGCGGTTGCCGGCGCCGCGGCCAAGGCGATCCTGGGCACCCTGGAGCGCTTCGACAGCGTCCTGGCCGTCATGACGCCCGACGAAGACGCCGGCGTGCCGGCCGACATCCAGGCCCTGGCAGACGCCCGCCAGGCGGCCCGCAAGGCCAAGGACTTCGCCCGGGCCGACCAGCTCCGCGACCAGCTCGCGGCGGCCGGCTGGGTCATCGAAGATACCCCCAAGGGCCCGCGCGTGCGCCGGCGCTGACGTGGGCGCCAGACCGGCGGGGCGGACGTGGACGCCTGCGCGTCTGTGGACACTCGCGCTCCGGCAAGCGTGGCGGACGGTATCTCGTCGTGCCATAGCCGGCGTTCCGCGCCGGTGGCACCGCTGCAGGGGAGTGTCCCTCAGGCCGAGACAAACGGCGGCTCGCCGCGGACGCCGGCCAGGACCGCCTGCGCCCGGTCGAGCTGGTCGGCACTGCCGAACAGGGCCAGCCAGACGGCGCCTTCGGCACCGCCGACACCGCCGGCACCGACCGGGACCGCCTCGACGCCGGCCAGCACCGACAGGGCCTCGATCTCGGTGAAGAGCTCACCGGGGACCAGGAAGAGCGTCGGGCCCTTGCCCTCGGCGTCGACATTGAGTCGGGCCGCAACCGCCGCCAGGTCGACCCCGACGTTCTTCTCCAGGCCGGCCGGGTGGAGGTAGCGTATGCGCCGCGCCACGATGGTCCCGACCACGGCGCCGACGCTCCCGCCGCTGGGGTGGCCAATCAGCACGGCGCCCTGGCGGCGCTCGTAGTTCAGGGCGTTGACGCCCTTCATGAAGACATCGCCGGGCCCCATCTCGGCGACGTACTCGTTGGCCTTGGCCCCCGGGACCCTCTCGCCGCGGCGCAGCACGAGGTCCTGCCCGGTGTAGGTCAGCGCCGGGCCGCGGTAGCCGCTGGGGAGAGTCCGGCCGGTGACCATGGTCGTCTTGTCGATGGGGCTGCCGGTCAGCTCCTCGATGACGTAGGCGTTGGTCGTGCCCGAGCCGATGGCGATGACGCCGCGGTCGCGGGCGCGCTGCACCGCGTCGCACTGGGCAACGCCGCGGGC
>JAAYZO010000757.1 GCA_012514865.1 Lentisphaerota bacterium
TGCAGGCCGAGTGGCAGCGCGCGGTCTATCGCCTCCGCGATGCCGAACGCCGGATGGCCCTCTACGAGGGGCAGCTCCTGCCGCGGGCCCGGCAGTCGGTCGAGGTGTCGCGCCAGGCCTACGAGGTGGGCAAAGCCGACTTCACGGCCCTCATCGATGCCCAGCGCATGGCCCTCGACCTGCAGACCGTCTACGAACAGGCCCGCCTCGACCGTGCCCAGGCCCTGGCCGAGGCCGAAAGACTCGCCGGAAGGCGACTCGTCCAGGAGGGACCCTGAGGGGCGCCGGACGGTGCCGCGGGCAGAACGCGAGATCAGAATCGGGCGCTTCACGGGAGCGCCATCCGCATAGAGGAGGTCGCGCCGGACGCGACCCGTCAACGACAGCAACAGGCACAACGCAAGAGGTCCATCATGACGACCGAGTTCATCAGAGTCGCCGCTGCGGTAGGGCTGCTCGCGGTTTCCACCGCCCTGGCAGCCGAGGCCCCCGCCGCCGCCCCGACGATCACCCTGCAGACGACCTGCCCGGTGATGGGCGGGCCGATCAACCGGAAGCTCTTCGTCGATCACGAAGGCCAGCGCATCTACGTGTGCTGCGCCGGCTGCATCGACACCGTGAAGAAGGACCCCGCCAAGGCCCTGCGCACGCTCGAGGCCGCGGGTGTCACCGTGGCGAAACTCCAGACGACCTGCCCGGTGATGGGCGGGGCGATCAACCGGAAGCTCTTCGTCGACCACGAAGGTCAGCGCATCTACGTGTGCTGCGCCGGCTGCATTGACACCGTGAAGAAGGACCCGGCGGCGCACGTCAAGGCCATGGAGGCGAAGGGCGTCGCCTTGGAGGCAACGCCGACGGCGGCGCCTTAGCCTGGATTATCCGTGAAGCGCGGGTGCTTCGCTCACAATCCACTTGCGCCGCACTACGACGCGGCGCAGGTTTCGAAGCGCGTCGTATCGCGCCTCTTGCTCACGGCTAACCCTGAGCACGAGGCCGAAAGTGCCGCGCGTCGAAGCCCGAAGGGTGACCTGTTCAAGAGCCGCCGCGCGGCGCGTGAACAGGTCAGGTTAGGGTTGCCTGGTGATTGTCCTGCGGCCGGCGGCGCCGGAAGCCCGCGGTCGCGGCCGCACTGGTTTCGAACAGGGGGAAGATGCCCATGACTGCCCATCGTCGCACTCGACTGCTCTTGGCCGGGGCCGTCTTGCTGCTGCTGGCGTTCGCCCTGGGCGCCCTCTGGGGCGGCCGACGCGGTGACTCGCATCCGGCGCCGTCGGCGTCGACGGAGGCCGCGCCCGCGCCGACCGCGGCGGCGGCCGCAGCCGAGGTGTGGACCTGCTCGATGCACCCGCAGGTCCGCCAGCCCAAGCCCGGCAAGTGTCCGATCTGCGCCATGGACCTCATCCCGGCCAGCGGCGGGGATGGCCCCGCCGACGGCGACCCAAGTGTTGCCCGGCTCTCGGCGGTGGCCCGCGCCCTGGCCGGTGTCGAGGTGGTCCCCGCCGAGCGTCGCCCGGTGGCGGTGACGGTCCGGCTCGTCGGCAAGGTCCGCTATGACGAGACCCGCCTGGCCACGATCACGGCGCGGGTGCCCGGGCGGGTCGACAGGCTTTACGCCGACGTGACCGGCACGCCCATACAGGCCGGCGAGCACCTGGCGGAGCTCTACAGCCCGGAGCTGATCGCCGCTCAGGAGGAGCTCCTCCAGGCGCTCAGGACCGCGTCATCGCCTGACATGGCCGCCGCGCCGAGCCTGGCGGACGCCGTCCGGGCGACCCTGGAGGCAAGTCGCGAGAAGCTTCGCCTCTGGGGCCTGACGTCGGAACAGATCGACGGCATCGAACGCCATGGCCGGCCCCTCGAGCACCTGACCCTCAACGCACCGCTCTCCGGCGTCGTCATCGACAAGGCCGTCGTCGAGGGCGCCTATGTCGAGACCGGTACGCGACTCTACACCATCGCCGACCTGAGCCGGCTCTGGGTCGTCATGGATGCCTACGAGTCCGACCTCGGCTTCCTGCGCTATGGCCAGGAGGTCGTGTTCTCCGCCGAGGCCTGGCCGGGCCATGTCTTCCGCGGCCGCATCGCCTTCATCAGCCCGACCCTCGACGCCGCGACGCGGACGGTCCCGGTGCGCGTCAACGTGGAGAACCCCGATGGCCGGCTCAAGCCCGAGATGTTCGTCCGTGCCGCCGTCCATGCCAGCCTCGACGCCGCCGGTGAGGTGGCGCGACCCGACCTCGCCGGCAAGTGGCTCTGCAGCATGCA
>JAAYZO010000088.1 GCA_012514865.1 Lentisphaerota bacterium
ACGCCGGTGGCCAGCGTGCGCGCCCAGTTGCAGATCCGCCGAGGCGGAGCGGATGATGCCCGGCTCTGGGCCGTAGCCACCACCCGCCCTGCCCAGCCTGGTCGTTCCTACCGTGTACCAACCGAAGTCGACATCGCCGCGACACGCGCGGCAAGAGCCGAAATCGAACGCCGCACGTCGGCCTGGACCGGCAGGATGTCACTGTATCCGGAGGAGATGACCCCCAGAGGAGGCGGCTCGGGCGCTGGACGCGCGTTCTCCCAGCGTAACTACGGTATGGAGCGGTTCTGCGACCTCTTCACCCCTCGCCAATCACTGGCACTCGCCACGCTCGCAGAGCGCATTTCATCGATCCGGCTTGACGACGCAGGGCTACAGGAAGCGGTGAAGGCCGTTCTCGCGTTTGCCCTCGACAAACAGGCTGACCTGTCGAACTCCCTGTGTCGGTGGGAACCGATGGCTCAGTGCCCTCGCCAGTTGTTCGGCAGGCAGGCAATTGCCATGGTCTGGGATTTCGCGGAGGGTGCAGTGCTGGGCGATTCGAGTGGGAGCTGGGCCGTCTCGCTGGGCGGGGAATTGGCCGGACTGCGTTCGCTTGCCGCTACCTGGCAGGCGGGCACGGCCCGGCAGGCCGATGCCGCACAGCACCCCCTGCCTGATGACAGCGTAGAGCTGTTCTTCACCGATCCCCCTTACTATGACGCAATACCCTATTCGGACCTTTCCGACTTCTTCTATGTATGGGAGAAACGGTGTCTGGGGATGAACGAGGTTGCCCTAACGCCAAAGGACGAAGAATGCATTGTCGACGAGGTCAAAGGCAAGGACCGGGCGTTTTTCGAAGCGACCATGCAGCGCGCCATGGCGGAAGGCAGGCGGATGCTGACGCCAGCCGGGCTGGGCACGGTCGTGTTCGCCCACAAGTCGACAGACGGCTGGGAAGCGCAGATGCAGGCCATGGTCGGCGCGGGATGGACGATCACGGCTTCATGGCCCGTGGACACAGAGTGCGGATCGCGGCTCCGCGCTCAAGACTCTGCTGCGCTTGCCTCCTCGGTCCACCTTGTCTGCCGCCCCCGCGAGGACGAACACGGCAAGACCACCGGAGGCGTTGGCGACTGGCGTGATGTTCTTGCCGAACTCCCGAAGCGGATCGGCGAGTGGCTCCCCCGCTTGTCCGCCGAGGGCGTCGTCGGTGCGGATGCCATCTTTGCCTGCCTTGGCCCCGCGCTGGAGATCTACTCACGCTACTCGTCGGTGGAGAAGGCCAGCGGCGAGAGGGTCGAGTTGCGCGAGTACCTCGGGGAGGTCTGGGCCGAGGTCGCCCGGCAGGCGCTCAGCATGATCTTCGCGGGTGCCGACGCGTCCGGTTTCGAGGAGGACGCGAGGCTCACCGCCATGTGGCTCTGGACCCTGCGGACCGGGGCTTCCGCCGCAGAGGACGCAGAGAGCGCAGAGGAAGAGGCGAGTGACGATGGCGACGACTCGGCGGGGGCCCGGTCGTCCAGGACAACCCGTCTGCCGGGTTACCCCCTGGAGTACGATGCCGCCCGCAAGATCGCCCAGGGCCTCGGTTGTCACCTGGAGACGCTTGGGGGCCTGGTCGAGGTGAAGGGCGACCAGGCCACGCTCCTCTCAGCCGCAGCCCGCGCCGGCTACCTCTTCGGGCGCGACGACCTCGCGACCGCTCGTCGGCCGGGCAAGCGCAAGGTCCCGACGCAGCAGCCGGACCTGTTCCGGCAGCTTGGCCTGCCGTCGGATGCGGAGGTCGAGCAGGAGCAGGCCGAGTTCGAGCGTCCGGCGGCGGGGAAGACCACGCTCGACCAGCTCCACCAGAGCATGCTGCTCTTCAGCGGCGGCCGCGGCAACGCCCTCGCCCGCTTCCTGGTCGAGGATGGCGTGGGGGCAAAGGCGCAGTTCTGGGTGCTGGCCCAGGCGCTCTCGGCGCTCTATCCCCCCAACACCGACGAGAAACGCTGGGTCGACGGCGTGCTTGCCCGCAAGAAGGGTTTAGGTTTCTGAAAGACGAGAGGAGACCGCCGGCGATGGCCAAACCCAAGCCTTGGTACAAGGTAGTGACTCCCTGCGAGGACCTGCGTGAGGGCCGGCCGCTGGATGCGTCCGAGTTTGCCGTCCATATCGACGCGATCCGGGATGGCCACGCGCACGCGGACTACCAGGACCCGGCGAGGTTCTTCGACCGCACCTATCTCACGCGGAACCTCCTGAGCGTCAGTGCCGAGGTCCAGCGGCGCCTGAGCGGCATCCGGGTCGAGACCTCGGCAGTCTACAACATGACGACGCAGTTCGGCGGCGGCAAGACGCACGCCCTCGCGCTGTTTTATCACATGGCCACCTCGGGTGACAGGGCCAAGGCCTTCACGGGCGTCCCCGCCATCCTCAGCAAGGCACAGATTCCGACGGTACCCGAGGCGAACGTCGGCGTCTTCGTGGGCACGCGTTTCGATGTGCTCCGGGGCTGTGGCGGCGATGATGGCACGCCACTTCGCAGGACGCCTTGGGGCGACCTGGCCTGGCAGATCGGCGGACAGGCCAGTTTCGATGTGGTTCGTGAGCACGACGAGAAGGGTATCGCCCCTGCCGGAGATGTGATCCGGGCGATGATCCCCAGCGACAAGCCGGCCCTCTTCCTCATCGACGAGGTGATGAACTACGTCAGCACGTCCCGGAGGACTGGACTGGCCGGTCAGATGTACTCGTTCCTCATGGCGCTCTCGGAGGAGATCGTCGGCATGGACCGGGTGGTGGCCGTGGTGTCGATTCCCGCGTCCGAGCTTGAGATGAGCGCCGAAGACGAGGGCGACTACACGCGCCTCAAGAAGATGCTGGACCGTCGCGCCAAGCCCGTGATCATGTCGGCGGAGAACGAGACCAGCGAGATCATCCGGCGACGGCTCTTCGAGTGGGACCCGCGGGCGGTTAGCTCAGAGGGCCGCGTGCTCCTGCCTGCCGACGCCCTGGCCGCGTGTCGCGAGTACGCCGACTGGGTCCGCGACCACCGCAACCAGGTGCCGAACTGGTTTGCGGACCATGCCCAGGCCGCGTTCGAGGCGTGCTACCCGCTCCACCCCATGGTGCTCTCGGTCTTCGAGCGCAAGTGGTGTGAGCTGCCGCGCTTCCAGCAGACCCGCGGCATCCTGAGGCTGCTGGCCCTGTGGGTATCCGACGCCTACCAGAGCGGTTTCAGGGGCGCGGACAAGGATCTGCTGATCACCCTCGGGACGGCGCCGCTCGGGGATTCGCAGTTCCGCACCGCCGTGTTTGAGCAGCTCGGGGAGTCGAGGCTCGAGGGCGCCGTGACCACCGACCTGGCTGGCAAGAGGGAGTCGCAGGCTGTTCGTCTCGACGCCGAGGCCGAGGAGACCTTGCGCAAGGCCAAGGTCCACCAGAAGGCCGCGACGGCCGTGTTCTTCGAGTCCAACGGCGGGCAGGGAAAGGCCAGGCAGGCGGCGACGCTGCCCGAGGTCCGCCTGGCGGTCGCCGGACCCGACATCGACATCGGCAACGTCGAGACGGCCCTCGAGGGCCTGGTCGGCCGGTGCTACTACCTTGCCCTGGACCGCAATCAGTACTTCTTCAGCCTGAAGCAGAACCTGAACAAGCGCTTTGCTGACCGCCGCGCCACGGTGAAGCCCGAGGACGTCGACCGCCTGGTCCGTTCGCAGATCGAGAAGGTCTTCCCCGCCGCCGCCGGGATCGAGCGCATCTTCTTCCCCGAGCAGAGCGCCCAAGTGCCCAACCGTGCCGTGGTCACGTTTGCAGTCATGGCTCCGGCCCACGCGTTGCGTGATGAGCCGGACGTAGCCCTCCGGGTGCTCGACATGACCCGCCGATGCGGCAGCACGGACCGGCACTTCAAGAGCGCCCTGATCTGGATCGTGCCCGAGCAGACGGAGGCCATGGGCGACGAAGCACGGAAACTGCTGGCCTGGGAGGCCATCGACGCCGAGACCAACCCGGACGAACTGGACGAGGCCCAGAAACGCCAGCTTGCCGAGAACATCAAGCGCGGGCACCGCGACCTCAGGGAGAGCGTTTGGCGCAGCTACAACAAGGTCATGCTGCTGGACCCGACGAACCAGCTCAAGACCATCGACCTGGGGCTGATCACCTCCAGCTCCGCCGAGAGCATGACTGCGCTCGTACTATCCCAACTGCGCCAGGGCGATGAGATTGTGAAGGCCGTCAGCCCGCGCTTCCTGGTGAAGAACTGGCCGCCCGCCAAGGCCGAGTGGAGCATCCGCGACGTGCGGGATGCATTCTTCGCTTCGCCGCTCTTCCCGAGACTGCTGAGCGCGGACGCGGTAAACGCCGTGATCGCACGCGGGGTCTCGGAGGGACAGTTCGCCTACGTCGGCAAGAAGAACGACGGAACCTATGACCCGTTCATCTACAAGCAGCCCCTCAGCGAGCTGCAGGTGGAGATGTCCCCGGACCTGTTCATCATCAGCGCCCAGGAGGCCGAACGCCACATCCAGCCCCCGGCGCTGGCCAAAGTCACCGTGATGCCGCCGCGGGCGCGGCTCAAACCGGGCCAGAAACAGACGTTCACCGTCAACGGCGTAGACCAGTTCGGCAAGGACATGGCCATCGCGGGCCCCGTCGCCTGGACGGCAACGGGCGGCAGTGTCGATGATCAGGGCGTGCTCCAGGTGACCGGGGGCGAGGGCAACTACATCGTCACGGCCAACGTCGGGGGCGTCACCGGCCGCGCCGAGGTGACTATCGCTGTTGACGACCACACCCAACCGCCGCCGCCCGCGCCGCCACGCGACGCGTCGCTGCGCTGGTCCGGCGAGATCCCCGCCCAAAAGTGGATGAACTTCTACACCAAGGTCCTGACCAAACTCGTGGCCTCGGGCGGCCTGAAGATCACCGTCAGCGTCCAGGCCAGCCCCGCCGGCGGCCTCGCCGACCGCCAGGTCGAGGACGTGAAGACAGCCCTGCGCGGACTGGGGCTGAACGACAGCGTTGATGTGGAATGAACTGAGCGCGGAAACCGGACCACCCCGGCAGGTGGATCGGGCATCTTGAGAACCCCGCGTGGCGCCTGCCTGGTACCAGAGGCTTGAGCGGCTCACGAGTACCGCGCAAGTACCAGGTCGACGTTCGCGGCGCGCGTCTCAAAGGCCAGCCTCGTCTGCCCACGAGACGGCGCCGTTGCCGCGGCGGGGGCCTCTGGGCGTCTGGACGACGACGGCGGCGGCGGGCGTCGCGCCGATGGCCATCCCGACGGCGGGGCTGCCGTCGTCGAGGCGGCAGAGCCACAGGGCCGCGTCGGTCGACCAGCCCGCGGCGATCGGGCCGGGAGCGAGGCCGAGGCGCCAGTGCTCGTCGCCGCGACGCAGGTCGAGGTAACCCTCGCCGGCGGCGACCGTCCACGACACCTCGGTCATGAGGCTGGCGGGACCGAAGCGCAGGAGGGTGACGGTCCGGGTCGGGCCTTGGCCCCGGCGCGTGGCGACGACGTCATGCGTGGCAAAGGCCGTCTGCTCACGCGCGGTCACGGCGATGGGGAAGACCGTGCCGTCGGGGTCGGCCACGAGGGCGTCCATGACGACGTCGCCGGAGGTGACCCTGAGCACGCCGCCGTCGACGGCGCTCCGGCCGTTGGGGTGCAGCAGGAACTCGGCGGTGGTGCCGGGGGCGGCGCCGAGGTCGAGGTCGTCGATCAGGCAGACGACACCGGCGCGGAGGTACAGCACATGCCGCCGCGCCCCGCGGCTGTAGCTCGGCAGGGCGCCCAGGGCGTAGCCGCAGTGCTCGTCGCTGTGGTAGCGCAACGTCTCACCGGGATGCCACGTGTTCTGGGCCTGGCCGGCGACAACCGGGACATTGTGGTCACGCGTGGACGACCCCAGGCCGTCACGCAGCAGGCGCCGGCCGTGGGCGTAGAGGGTGACGTGGTTCATGATCTGCTCTTTGTGCTGGCCCTTGCGGCCGCAGTGGTGCAGCAGGATGGTGGCGTCGTCCTCCCAGCCGCTGCGCCAGACATTCACCCCGACGTCCTCGAAGGCACGCCCGGCGTTCCGCTCGGACGGCCGTGCTGCCGGCAGGTCCGGGTCGACCCACCAGAAGGCGTCGCCGTAGCCGACGTAGTCGTCGGGGCGTTCGGCGAGGTCGAAGGCAGCCAGCCACTGCGTCTCTGAAGAACGCCACTCGCGCGCGATGCCGAAGAAGACCCAGTGATTCCAGCGCGAGCCCTGGCCGCCCTGGTTGTAGGCGAGGTTGATGCCGTCCCAGTCGCTGATCATGAGGCTGAAGTCGGCGTAGCGTTTCAGGAAGGGATCCCGGAAGTGGTCGTGGCCGGTGGTGTTGCGCAGGAGTTCGGCCAGGCGGAACCACTCGCTGACGCCGTAGTTGCCGTAGCAGGGCGACTCGGTCCAGGCGCCGCTGCGGTGTTCGGCGAAGGCGTCGAGCATGAACTGCTCGGCCAGTGCCGCCCAGGCCGGCGCCTCCGGGTGCTCGTCGAGGAGCACCAGGCCGGCCGTGCCGAGGCCGCAGAAGGTCACCGCGGTGTGGTTGCCGCGGAGGTCGTTGTAGATCGAGCCATGCCCGGTCAGCGCATTCAGGTACAGCCCGCGTGCCAGGGCCGCGATCGCCTCACGGACCTCGGCACGTTCGGCCTCGGACATGGCGGCGTGGCCGATGTCGTACCACTGACAGAGATTCTGCAGCGGGTAGGAGGTTGCGAAGTCGAAGGTGGCGTAGTGGGGCTGGCGCCAGAACTGCCACCGGCTCACGGCCAGCGCCCAGCGCCTCGCCTGCTCAGCGAAGCGGTCGTCGGCGGTCACCGCCGAGCCAATCATCAGCGCCGAGGTGAAATGCCAGTAGAGCGCCCGCCAGGTGCCCTCGACCGAGGCGCCCATGCCCGCGCCCCACGGGCTCCAGCCCTGCCCCGCCGCCAGCGCCGGCGCGACCGGCGGCGCCAGCGCCAGCGTCTGCGGGCGCCACTCGCTGCCCCGCATGGCCTCGGCCGTCAGGACGACCGCCGGCGCCGCCGCGGGCGCCGCGGCCGCGGAGAGGGCCGACACCGCGAACGGCCGCCATGCACCCAGGGCGCGCTCGCGCAGTTGCGGTCGCGCGGCAGCGCGGTAGCGCAGGCTCGGGTGCTCATGCCGCAGCGGCCCCATCGAGGCCGCCCGCGCCAGGACACGCTCGTGGCGCTCCTGCATGAGGCCGCTCAGGCCCGCGGCGTCGGCCTCAGCCGCCTCGCCAACGAAGCCCGCCCGCGCCAGGGTCAGGCGCTGCGGATCGGAGCCCGACCAACCCCAGAGAATCAGCCGCACGCGCAAGTGCTGCCGGCCGCGCAGGTAGAGGCGGTCGCGGACGTTGCGCCGGCACAGGCCCTCGGTCTGCCCGTCAGCCAGGACGATATCCTCGTCAGGGCCTGCCGCGTCGGCACGGACCGCGGTCAGCCGCCAGGCGGCATTCCCGGGGGCCGCGACGACCTCGACAACCGGGGTGGCGTCCAGATCGACCTCGAAGACCCGTGTCAGGCACGACAGGCCGATGCCCTGACGCAGTAGCGTCGGGCGACCCGCCTCGTCACGCGCCACGGGCGACTCCTGTGCTTTCCACGACGATACCGCCACCGAAGCAAACGGCCTCGACTCGATGCGCCAGTCGTCCTGTCCGCTGGCGGCGGGCGCCGGAATGACCCCCGCCACGACCGCCGCCATCGTGAGAACCGCGCGCCATGACGGCCAGCGGCATGCCACTGCTCTGATCATGGCTCATCTCCTGATCAGGATGGCGAGGTAGCCTTCCGGCAGGCGTACCTCGGCCCAGGTTGCCCCGTCCCGGCTGATGCGGGGTATGGGGACGTCCGCGCATTCACGGCCGTCGCGGTCGAACACGTGCGGCTCGAATCCGGAGGCGTCGCCCCAGCCGAAATGACCGCTGGCGGCGGTGATGATCCGCTCCCTGCCGATGACATAGCCGGAGTGCAGCTCGATCGGGGTGAACGGGTAGTAGTACGCGGTGGGGGCGGTGTGGTTGTGGAAGATGTGCGAGTACCACACGAACAGGCAGCCGTGCTGGAGCGCGGCGTGCATCGTGGCGTAG
>JAAYZO010000007.1 GCA_012514865.1 Lentisphaerota bacterium
AATGCCATCTGAGAAGCTATCCGCGTCGCCCCTGCGACGTCTGTTTGCGGCCGTCGGGCCGGGCCTGGTCACGGCCGCCGTGGTTCTCGGCCCCGGCAGCATCACCGTCAGCAGCAAGTGCGGCGCGGTCCTGGGCTACTCGGCCTTGTGGGCCCTGGTCATCGCCGTCGTCCTCATGGTGACCTACACCCACATGGGGGCCCGCCTCGGCATGGCCTCGTCGGAGAGCCTGGTGAGTCTGACGGCGCGTCATCTCGGGCGCTGGGTGGCGGTGCTCATGGGCCTCTGCGGCTTCCTGATCTGCTCCGGCTTCCAGACCGGCAACAACGTCGGCGTCGGCGTCGCCATGAATGCCCTCGTCGGCGGCTCCCCGGGCCTGTGGGCCGTGGTCTTCACCCTGGCCGCCCTGGCGGTGCTCTGGAGCAGCTCGAGCCTGTACAAGCTCCTCGAGCACCTCATGATGGCCCTCGTCGGCCTGATGATCCTCTGCTTCGTCGGCGACCTTCTCATGGTCCGCCCCGACTTCCCGGCCCTGGCGCGCGGGCTCTGGCCCTCGCGGGGCGTCGACATGGGCCTGATCACGGCCATCTCGGCGACCACCCTCAGCGTCGCCGCGGCGGCCTTCCAGGCCTACCTGGTGCAATCCAAGGGCTGGACCGCCGGCGATCTGCGCAAGGGCCTCCGCGATGTCATCATCGGCATCGTCACCCTCGGTTCGATCACGGCCGTGATCATGGTCACCTCGGCAGCCGTGCTCAAGCCGGCCGGCATCACCGTAACCTCAGCCGCGGACATGGCCCTGCAGCTCGAGCCCCTCCTCGGCCGCGCCGCCCGCTGGCTCTTCCTCGTCGGCCTCTGGGCCGGTGCCTTCTCGTCGTTCATCGTCAACGCCATGATCGGCGGGACCTTCCTTGCCGACAGCCTCGGCTGGGGCAGCCGCCTGAGCGACCGCGGCCCGCGCCTGCTCGGCTCGGCGGTCATGCTCTTCGGCGCCGGCGTGGCCATGATGGCCGGCCGCAACCCGATCCAGCTCCTGGTCATGGCCCAGGCGACGACCATCCTCGGTGTGCCCCTCATGGCAACGGTGATGCTCATCCTCGCCAACCGCCGCGACGTCATGCCGACGACCCTGCGCAACGGCCTCGCCAGCAATCTCATCGGCGGCCTCGGCCTGGCTTGGCTCCTCGCCCTCTCCCTGCGCCAGGCCGCGGCCTACCTGAAGCCCCTCTGGAACTGATCGCTGCAACCGTGGCGGCCCTGCCGACGACGTGGTATGGTGGACGTCGGCAGGGCCTGTATGAGACCTTGCCCGCGACCCGTCGGCAGCGCCCGGTGACGGCATGGCGGCGGAACGCATGCACACCAGAGGAGGACGAGAGTATGGCAGCCCTGATGAACGTCGGTGTCGCTGGCAGGACCGCGCTGCGCCTGGGCGCAGCGATGGCGACGGCCCTCCTGGTCGGCTGCGCCTCGATGCCCGAGGAGAAGGCCCCGCCGGTCATCACAGCCCGCTACACCGCCGCGCCGGTCCAGGTCGACGGCGTCCTCGATGACGCCGCCTGGCACCAGGCGGTGGTCTACCCGCTGGCACTCTCCGCCGCCGACCTGGCCGAGGGCAAGGCCCTGACCGAAAGCGGCGAGGTCCGCGTCGCCTGGGACGACCAGTTCATCTACGTCGCCGTGCGTTTCGTCGACTCCGACATCGTCGCCGAGGGCGAGGAGGACCAGCTCCACCACTACCGCATGGGCGACGTCGCCGAGTTCTTCCTCAAGCCGGCGGACCACACCTGGTACTGGGAGATGTACGTCACCCCCGCCGGCCGCAAGACCACCCTCTGGTTCCCCGGCCGCGGCCGACTCGGCCTGCCCAGCGCCGAGACCAGCCCCGGCGGCCTCCGCGTCGCCGCGCAGTGCCAGGGGACCCTCAACGACTGGCGCGATGTCGACCAGTCGTGGACCGCCGAAATGGCCCTCCCGGTCAGCGATATGGTCGCCCGCGGCGAGAGCTTCGGCGTCGGTTCACACTGGACCATGATGCTGGCACGCTACAACTACGGGCGCTACCTCGACTGGAAAGAGCTGAGCATGGCGCCGGCTATCAGCAAGACCAACTACCACCTCATCGAGGACTACGCCACCATCGACTTCGTGAAGTGACGCGCCGCGCCCCGCCGCACCGGCGTGGCGCCGGGAGGCAGGGCACACGGACGCCTGGCCGGCGGCGCCGGCCGCAACCCCCGGAGGTCAGCATGGACGCAGCAGAGAGCCCCCGCGTCGACGCCGCCGTCAACCGCCGCGAGTTCATCGGCCTGGCCGGCGGCGCCGCCATCGCCCTCGGCCTTGCCGGACTCTCCGGCACGGCCCGCGCCGCGGCGCCCCATGCGGCGCCGGCACTGCCCTTCGCCGAAGACGCCCTCGAGCCGGTCATCTCGGCCAAGACGCTGTCCTTCCACTACGGCAAACACCACCAGGGCTACGTCACCGCCCTCAACCGCCTTGTCAATGACACCCCCCTGGCCGCCCTCTCGCTCGAGGACATCGTCCGCACCACCGCCGGCAAGGCCGACCTGGCGGCCGTCTTCAACAACGCCGCCCAGGTCTGGAACCATACCTTCTACTGGCAGAGCCTCCGCGCCCCCGGCGGCGCGCCGCCCCCGGAGAGGCTGCAGAAGGCCATCACCGACTCGTTCGGCAGCATGGATGCCTTCCGTCAGGCTTTCGCCGCCGCCGCGACCTCACAGTTCGGCAGCGGCTGGGCCTGGCTCGTCGCCGACCAGAACGCCCTCCGCGTCGTCAAGACCGGCAATGCCGAAACGCCCCTGACCCAGGGCCTCAAGCCCCTCCTCGTCATCGATGTCTGGGAGCATGCCTACTACCTGGACTACCAGAACCGTCGCGCCGACTACGTCATGGCCGTCATCGACCGCCTCCTGAACTGGGACGTCGCCCTCGCCAACCTGGGGTGAGAAGTCCCGGCCGGGCGGGCGGGCCAACGCCGTCGGAGGCCTGTCGATGGAGCCCCGCAGCACTTGAGGTCCGACGCCCCGGAGCTATAGTGTCGGCCGTGCCACCCGTGTGACCGCGGAGAGGTGACAGAGTGGTCGATTGTGCAGCACTGGAAATGCTGTGTCCCGCGCAAGCGGGACCCAGGGTTCGAATCCCTGCCTCTCCGCCATACCCATTCAGCCCCGCCCGGCAGGACGTCTGCCTGGCGGGGCTCTTTCTTTCTGAACCGATCGCACGCCGAGCGCCGTGGGCAGGGCGCGCCGTCGCCATGGCGTCCCCGAAACGCGGCAACCACACGGGCGTGACGGCTGTCTATCTGGTTGTGGGTATGGCGGTATAGACGGCAACCGATGCCCCGGAGGGCGCGACGATGAAACGGTGGTCTCTGGCGGCTGGCATGATGTGTTGGGCGGTGGCAGCAGTAGCCGCGGATCCCGCGCCCTACGAGGTGCGCATCAGCGTGCCCGGCGAGGGCGAGCGCGTCGAGTCGGTCCTCGCGCGCAGCCGCGCCGCGGCGACCGACGTCGTCGAGGCACGCTACCCGCAGGCGCAGGCCTTCTCCGTGCGTGAACTGCGGTCGCCGGCCGGGCGCGAGTGGTATACGGCACGACTCAGCGTCAACGGCACCAACATCGTCGATACGGTCCTGTCGCGGGGGTCGGGCGAGGCACGCCGCATGCTGAACAGCCGGTACCCCCAGGGCACCATCGTCAGTCTGAACCGCCTCACCGACACCGCCGGCCAGGCGTTCTATGAGACATCGGTCCTCCGCCAGGGCACGCCAGCCTTCAAGGACGCGGTCCTGGCCGGCAGCCCGAGCGAGGCACGGAAGACCCTCCAGGCGCGTCACCCGGGGGCCAGCCTTGGCAGCCTGTCCAGGCTCTCGGTTGACCCCTCCGGCGACGACCGCCGCGAGGCCGCCAGGAAGGCCGCAGACGAGAAGCGGGCCGCGGAGAAGAAGGCGGCGGATGAGAAGGCGGCCCGGATACGCCAGGCCCAGCAGGAGGAACGTCAGGCGATCGCCGAGGCCAGCAAGGCGGCGCAGAGCCAGAAGACGGCCGCCCGCAAAGCGTCCGACGCGGCCATCCGCGACGCTCAGAAGGCCGGACGCGACGGCAAGCTCACGACGGCCGAGGTCCAGAAGCGCATCCGCGACGCTCGCAAGCAGGCCGCCGATGCATCCCGCGAGGCCGACCGCGAGGCACAGGCCAGGAAGCTGGCCGCCAGGAAGGCCACCCAGAAGGCGCGGACGAAGTAGGCCGCCGCGGGGTGAGCCCCCCGCCGGTGCCGCTGGCGCGGCGGTGGCGTGCTCGCTACCGACCGTGGCGGCCCGGACGCCGTCGGCGTCCACGAAGGAGCCGGACCGTCTCCAGGCCGCCACGGGGGCCGCGACCACGCGGCCCGCCGCGCTCGGGACACGGACAGGCTTGGACCCACACGGACAGCCACGGACGGGCTTCACAGGCACGTCGTCGGGAGCCCGCAGTACCGTCGTCCTTCCCGGCGCCTCATCACCTCATCGCCTCATCGCCTCCGGGCACCGTCTCCAGGAGCGCCGCCAGGCGGTCCGGCGCGGTGGTCGGCAGGCTGCAGCCGCGGTCGTCGCAGACGTAGGCGGTGGCATGGCCGTCGAGGCGCTCGGCGGAGGCCATGGCGGGGATGTGCCCACTCAGAGCCGCCTGGTGCTCGCCGCCGTCGGCAAGCAGGACGACCTTGTTCGGCAGGAAGCGCTCGTGGACGACCCGCAGGAGCCGCCGCGTGTCGTCCTGGTCGGGGTCGCCGGCAATGAGGACCCTCCTGGGCCGGCTGAGCAGCCACTCGACCGCGGCGGCCATCTGGGGCATGGCGTGCGGGGCGCGCGACAGAGTCTCGGCGAAGGCCGACAGGGTCTGCTCGGCACGGTCGCGGTAGCGCGGGTCGTCCGTCATCAGGCCCAGCCTCAGGAGGTTCATCACGGCGATGGAGTTCGGCGAGGGCTCGGCCCCGTCATAGGCATTCTTCATTCTCAGCAGGACACTGGGGTCGGCCCCGGTGGTACTGAAGTACCCGCCGTCGGCGGGGTCCCGGAAGAGCTCGTCCTGGCGGCTCTGGAGTCCGATGGCCCAGGTCAGGCAGGCCGCGTCGAAAGAGGCCTCGTAGAGGTCGAGCAGGCCGCGAATGAGGAAGGCGTAGTCGTCGAGGTAGCCATCGATGGCAGCCTCGCTCCCGCGATAGCACCGCCGCAGGACGCCGCGCTGCTCGTCGTAGAGCCGCTCACGGACGGCGCCGGCGGCGGCCCGCGCCGCGGAGAGGTACGCCTCGTCACCGAGGACCTGGAAGGCGCGCGCATAGGCGGAGATCATCAGGCCATTCCAGGCCGTGATCGCCTTGTCGTCGAGGTGCGGCCGCGGCCTCTTCCCGCGCTGCGCACGCAGCGCGTCGCGCGCTGCGGCAAGGAGCCCGCGGATGTCCTCGACCGGCCGATTGAACCGCGCTGCCGTCTCGTCGAGGCTGTGGGCGACGAAGAGCACGTTCCTGCCCTGGAACTCGCCCTGCGGGTCCTCGCGGACATTCCCACCCGGCGCCGCGCCGAAGCGGAAGCCGACGACCTCGGCCGCCCCATCGCCGAGGCACTCGGCGAGTTCGCGCCAGGTCCAGACGTAGAAGGCGCCCTCGGCATGGGCCTCGGGCTGCCCCGGGAGGGCGCTGTCGGCGTCCTCGGCGGAGAGGAACTGCCCCTCGGCGCCGGTCAGGTCACGCCGGACGTAGTCGAGGATGTCACGCACGACCTCGGCATAGGGGGCGTCATGGGTGATCTGGTAGGCATCGAGGTAGGTGCAGGCGAGCTGGGCCTGGTCGTAGAGCATCTTCTCGAAATGCGGCACGTGCCAGCGTTCGTCGACGGCGTAGCGGTGGAAACCGCCGCCGATGGGGTCGTGGATGCCGCCCGCGGCCATCGCGCGCAGGGTGTGCAACACCATCTCCAGGGCCTCGGGCCGACCGCTGGCGGCGTGGTGGCGCAGCAGGAAATCCGGCGTCGCCGGCCGTGGGAACTTCGGCGCGCCGCCGAAACCGCCGTACCGCTCGTCGTAGGAAGACGCCACCTGGCTATAGGCGCGGTCGAGGACCGTGCGACTCAGCGCCGCTCCACCGCCGCCGCGCACGCCAGCCGCCGCGCGCAAGCGCGCCAGGGCGCTGTCGGCCGCAGCCACAATCCGGCCGCGGTCCTGTGACCACACCTCGGC
>JAAYZO010000758.1 GCA_012514865.1 Lentisphaerota bacterium
GGGCGGCCCGGAAGATCGGTCCGGTGGTGTTCGCGGCGGCCCTGTACGAACTCTCCGTCGCGGGGACGTGCAGCTTCAACGATCTGGCGGCCCGGATCGACGAGGCGGAGGGCGGCCTGGTCAGCCGCCAGGCGGTGGCGAAGCGCATGGGCGGCCCTTGCGTGGACTTCCTGCAGGCCATCCTGAACCGCGTACTGGCGCGCCGCTGCACCGCCGCTGCGAAGGCGGAGGCGGAACGAACCCGCTACGGTCGCGTCCTGGTTCAGGACAGCACGGTCATCCGCCTTCCCGCCAGGCTGTCCGGCGAGTTCTCCGGCGTCTCGAACGGCTCGTCGGCCGTGTGCAGCGCCCGGATCCAGGTGGTCTACGACCTGGTGGAGGGCGCCTTCGTCCGATTCTCGATCGATCCCTACAGCAGGAACGACCTGGCCGTCGCTCCGGAACTCGAACTGAGGGCGGGAGATCTGACGCTGCGTGACCGCGGCTACCTGCTGGCCGCCGAGATCCAGCGGCACCTCGACGTCGGCGCCGACTGCATCTACCGCCACAAGTTCGGCACGATCTATCTCGACCCGGAGACCGGCGAGCCGATCGACCTGCCGGGCATCCTCCGCCAACGGGGGGCCATCGACATGGACGTTTGCCTGAACAACCCGAGCAGGACACCGGTCAGGCTCGTCGCGGCTCCGGCGGACGAGGAAACCGCCAACCTGCGCCGGGCAAGGGCGAAGAGGGACACCAAGGGTCATGCGCCCTCCAAGGAACTGCTCGACCTCATGTCGTGGACCCTATTCCTCACCACCATCCCCCGGGAGCGCGCCTCTTTCCGGCAGATTCTCGACACCTACGGCCTGCGCTGGAGGATCGAGACCGTCTTCAAGGCCTGGAAGAGCGAACTGCGGATGCACCGCATCCACAACGTGTCGGCGAACCAGCTGCGGGCGCTTCTCATTGCCAGGATGACCGTTCTCGCTAACGGCATGCGGGACGTCTTCCACAGGGCGCGCGAGGCGATCCATAAGCTCTGCCAGAAGGACCTGAGCATGATCAAGACCTTCAGGTACATCGCGGCGGGACGGACGACAATCGCCGAGATCAGCCAGGCCTTAGGCCAGGGCCCGCAACTGAACGGGCAGCTCGAACGCCTCGCGCGCTATTGCACCTACGACAGGCGAAGACGAGAGAACTTCAACGAAAAATGGGACCGGTGGATCGAAGCATCAGCCTTAGGTTGACGCGTATGCCCGAAGGGGTGCCAGATCGTAGCCGGGGGTCGCGCGAAAGCACGACCCCCGGAAACGCAAACCCACGAACCGTGCACCCTGAAGGGGTGCCAGGACCGGATCCTCAGGCCGCCCTGCTGCCAGGCCTGCCGCCGTCGCGGTTGACGCTAGGCCGCGCCAGCCTACATTAATGCGTAGGGTGACCCGGCCGGGCTCCGGCATGGGGCCGCCGACAGCTCTCTCCGGGCGGTTAGTTCAGTTGGTTAGAACGTTTGGTTTACACCCAAAAGGTCGGGGGTTCGAGTCCCTCACCGCCCACCACGCCCCCGCCCGCCACGCTCGCCAACGCCCCATCGCACCGGGCCGCTACCAGCTCAGGCCGAGGCCCATGGCGTAGGCCACGAGGCGGCTGTCGAGGTGCGTCCCGGCCTGCTGCTCGGCGCGCAGCAGCGCATCCAGGCGGCCGCGTTCCACCAGGCAGACGGCGATCTCCTCGCTGTCTTCGGGGGCGGGCGCCGGCTGGCGGTTCTCGAGCCGGCCTTCGTCGATCTCGAGGCGGGCCAGGATGACGCTCTCCGATGTCATCCCCGGCGAGCTGCAGCTCGACGGACCGACCCAGGTCACGCGGCCGTGGTAGCCGGTCTCCTCGCGCAGCTCGCGCACGGCCGCCGCGGCGGCCGTCTCGCCGGCGTCAATCAGGCCGGCCGGGAACTCCAGGACCATGCCGTCGAGAGGCGGGCGGTACTGACGGATGAGCACAAGCCGGTCCGAGGGCTTCAGGACCGCGATCATCAGCACGGCCCCGACGTCGCGCTGGCGCGCCGCGGCCTCCCAGCGCCGCGGCTGGCCGTCGCGGCCGCGGTACTCGAGGAGGTCCAGGCGCAGGAAACGCCCGGCGGCCAGGGTCGTCGTGGTCAGGCGTCGTGGCGGCGGTGCGGATGGTGCCATGCTATCCTCCGCGGGGCGGGCGAGCCGTGCGCTGCGGCCCGGCCGGGCGGCCGCCCTCGGGGCTGTGGATTGACATCGATTTCCCAGCCAGTACTCTACTGCCGGATTGCCGCGGCAGCGGTCCGGGGCCGGCCGCGCGCAGGGCGGATCGACGATCGCGTCAGGGCTCACCTGGCCACCCTGAAGGGGGTGCCAGAACCGGCCGTTTAGACAGCCTTGGGCCGCGCGGTCGGCCCGTGGAGGCTCCAGGACCATGGCAACAACGACGCGGCGCGAGTTCCTGCGCCGGACCCTGGCAGCCGCGGCCGGAGCGGCCGCCGCGCCCTTCATCCTGCCGGGACGCGCCCGCGGAGCCGAGGGGAAGGCCGCGCCCTCGGCACGCGTCACCCTCGGCCTCATCGGCATGGGCAAGATGTGCTCTGGGCACCTCGGCGGCCTGCTCGGCCGGCCCGATGTCCAGGTGGTCGGCCTCTGCGATGTCGAGGCGCTCCGCCTGGAGTCGTGCCGCCAGCGCGTCGCGAAGGCCTACGCCGCCGCCGCCGGGCAGGGCACCTCCGACGGCTGCTCCGTCACCC
>JAAYZO010000759.1 GCA_012514865.1 Lentisphaerota bacterium
CATATCCGCTGCCCGCGCCTCGACTCCTCAGCCGTGCTCACGGTTGACCGGCGCCGCCCCGGCGCCGGCGTTCCGAAGGACGCCCCGACGGCCCATGCCACGCAAAGCCTCCAAATATAGTGCCATGGATGGGCTCCCGCAAACGGCTCCGCAAACGGGCTTTCAGGTTCGCGAAGAGGGCCTATAGTATGCGCACTGCGCGCTGGGCCGGCGGACGGCCCGGCGTGCCGGACGGCTTGCACAGGTCATGAACACATCGCCACACGACACCATCGTCATCACCGGGGTCGGCCTGACCGCTCCCAACGGCCAGTCGCTGGCCGAGTTCCGGTCGAACCTCCTGGCGGGGGTCTCGGGGGTGACGGCGTACACCGTGCGCTACTTCGGCGACACGGTGGCGGGCCTGTGCCCGTTCGACACCGGCCGTTACCAGAGTCGCAAGGAGCTGCGCACCGGGACGCGCGCCGGCTCGATCAGCATCTACTGCGCCCACGAGGCCCTGCGGGACGCCGGTCTGGCTCTGGCTGACCTCGACCGCTCGCGGCTTGGCGTCTTCATCGGCATCACCGAGCATGGCAACGTCGAGACCGAGAACGAGATCTACGAGATCAGCAAATTCAACTACGACGTCAAGTACTGGTCGCACCACCACAACCCGCGCACCGTGGCCAACAACCCGGCCGGCGAGGTGACGGTGAACCTGGGCATCACCGGGCCGCACTACACCATCGGCGCGGCCTGCGCCGCCGGCAACCTCGGCGTCGTCAACGGCGTGCAGCAGCTCCTCCTCGGCGAGGTCGACATGGCCCTGGCCGGCGGCGTCTCGGAGAGCCCGCGGACCTTCGGCATCTTCGCGGCCTTCCGCAGCCAGAATGCCCTGGCCAGCCACCCCGACCCGCGCCAGGCCAGCCGGCCCTTCGACCGCGCCCGCAACGGCATCGTGGTCAGCGAGGGCGGGGCGCTGTTCGTGCTCGAGCGCCTCGACCGCGCCCTGGCGCGCGGGGCGCGCATCTACGGCCAGATCGCCGGCTATGCCTATAACTCCGATGCCCTGGATATGGTCCTGCCCAACCCCGAGAGGCAGACCGAGTGCATGCGCCGCGCCATCGCGCGCGCCGGCCTGCGGCCGCAGGACATCCACCTGGTCAACACCCACGCCACCGGCACCCCCGCCGGCGATGCCAAGGAGTGCGAGGCCATCCGGGCGGTGTTCGGACCGGAGTGCACCGAGACGTGGATCAACAACACCAAGAGCTTCATCGGCCACGCCATGGGCGCCGCCGGGGCTCTGGAACTGGCCGGCAACCTCCCGAGCTTCGACGACCGCCTGGTCCACCCGACCATCAACCTCGATGACCTCGATCCCGCCTGCGCTATGAATGGCCTCGTCGCCGGCCGGCCGCAGGCCGCCAAAAAGCTCGACGCGATCTTGAATAACTCGTTTGGCATGTTAGGCATTAACTGCGTTCTCGTGGTCCGGCGGCACCCTCGCTGAGGCCGCGCGCGCGCGCCCTCGACGCGGCGGTCGCCCGCCGGTTTCATGGCTCGACCTAGGAGACCCTCCCCATATGACACGTGAAGCTATCGGCCAGGCGGTCATCGACATCATCCGCGACATCGTCCCCGACGAGGACTGCGCCGGCCTGGATCCCGAGAAGAACCTGCGCGATCAGCTCGACCTCGACTCCATGGACTTCCTGGATATCGTCATGGAGCTTCGCAAGAAGTACGGCGTCGAGGTCCCCGAGGCCGACTACGGCAAGCTGGCCACGCTGAAGAGCTGCGTCGAGTACCTCACCCCGGCGCTGGCGGACCGCTGAGCCGGGCCGCCCGTCCGGTCGGGCCTGGTCGCGGTCAGGCCGAGGAACCCGCGTTCGAGGACGCGGGTTTTGCGTTTCACCGCCCCACCGCGACGCCGGACACGGCCCGCGGACGCCCAGGAGGGCTGACGATGTCAGGTCAGAGCGCCAACATCCCACCGACCCGGCACACCATGGTCCTGGATGGCCAGGGCTGGGTCGGCCTGCTCGAGCGCATGGGCAGCGAGGTGACCATCGTCAACGCCGCCCGGGTCTCGTTCGGGCGTCTCCGCACCGAGATGGACGACCGTGACGAGAAGCTGCTGCGGTACCTCCTGGAGAACCGGCACAGCAGCCCGTTCGAGCATGTCGTGCTGACCTTCTCGGTGCACTGCCCGCTGTTTGTGCGTTCGCAGTGGCACCGTCACCGCACCTGGTCGTACAACGAGATCTCGCGGCGCTACACCGATGTCGACCTGGAGTTCTACGTGCCGCCGGAGGTCCGCGAGCAGGCCGAGAGCAACCGCCAGGCGTCGGTGGCGCCGCAGCATCTGGACCAGTCGGCGGTGCGCGCCCAGATCGCGGCGCAGAACCAGGCGGCCCTGGGGGTCTACCAGAGCCTCCTCGAGCAGGGCGTCTGCCGCGAACAGGCGCGCGGGGTGCTGCCGCAGAATCTGATGACGACCTTCTGGGCCACCGTCGACCTGCATAACCTGATCAGCTTTCTCGAGCTGCGTGACAGCCCGCACGCGCAGTGGGAGATCCAGGAGTACGCCCGGGCGATCAAGGGCCTCATCACGCCGGAGTTCCCGCGTCTGGCGCGGATTCTCGGGTGGTGAGGGCCTCCGGCGCTCCGGCCGCGACCCGGCGCCCTTGCCAAACCGCGGCCGGCGGGTAGGTTGTTAAGCGGGCTCTGCCGTCGGCCGCCGCCAGGCGCCGCGGTATGTGGGGGCCGCGCCGGCGCCGCGGGTGCCGGCGGCTGCGACGCTCGGAGACATGCGCCGTGATGACAGATGCCAATGCCCACGGGGCCAGCAGCCCGCCGTCACCGGCCGAAATCGACGCCGAGGTCTTCCGCTCCCTCCTGGCCGTGCGCGCCCGGCACCTCCTGCGCATCGCGCGCTGCTGCCTGCCTCTGCAACCCGAGCAGTTCCGCCTGACCCGGCCCCTGCTGAACCAGCTCATCGCCGAGGCCAGCCAGCTCGAGGAACTCCTCGACTCCTACGGCGCCCGCACCAACAACCGCTGGTATGTCTTCCGCGTCCGTATCGCCGCCCTGAAGAACTTCTCGCAGGCCGGCTACGAGCTCCTGCACCTGTCGCACGCCATGCGCAGCTACAATCTGGTGGAGCGCACGCCGGCCTTCGCCACGGATACCCAGGAGGCCATCGACTACCTCTCCGGACTGCTCCTGTGCTGCCTGCGGCACTGGCACGAGGAGTCGCAGGCCCTGGGATTGCCGCCGCCGCCGGCGCCCGAACTCAGCCCCGAGAGCTTCAACGAGGACCTCCCGGGCGGCATGCTGCCGCGCGACCGCACCCGGACCCACCAGGAGACCGCCACATCGCGCGTCCTCAGCCTGGCGACGCAGTTCCTGCACGGCACCGAAAGCGCCAGCTTCCTGCGCGTCGTCTCGCGGACGCCGGCCGACAAGTACCTCTCCCTCATCGGCGAGCCGGTCAGCGAGGAGAGCCTGCGCGGCCTGGAGGTGCGCTTCCATAACCTGCAGTCGCTCTACGACACCTACGTCAGCGACAGCGGCACGGAGACCCTCGACGCGCAACTGCCGGCCCTGCGCGGCCACATCAGCGCGGTGCTGCACCTCCTGCGCATCAGCACGATCTTCGTGCACTTCTACGAACGGCATATCTGCCTCAACCGCCAGGCCCTCTTCTGCCGCGGCGACTGCCCGCTCGGCCTGCAGGGCTTCCTGCATGTCACCATGGGCTACTGCCTGGGCTACAGCTACTCGTTCCTGCAGATGGCCCGCAGCATCTGCCGCGAGACCCTGTGGCGCTATGCCGAAGTCGACACCGTCGACGTGCCGGTGCCGCGCTTCCATGGTTTCCACGTGCGCCCGAGCTCCCTGGTGGCGGCCATTGTCGGTCACTACGGCTCCGATGTCGTGATGGAGTGCGGCGGCGTGCGCTACAACGCCGGCGTGCCGATGGAGCTGTTCCGCGCCAACGAGTGGATCAATCGCCAGAAGCGCGAACGCGTCTACGAGCACCTCTCCTCCCTGCCCCTCGATGCCATCGACCGTGAGAGCACCGACCGGCGGCACGCCCTGCGCGAGGTCCTCATCCGCCTGGCCGAGCGTGGCGCCATCGTCATCCACCAGCACCCGCTCCCCGTTGAGAAGTTCTGCGAGCGGCCTGATGTCCCCTTCGACGAACTCGTCAGACTGGCCATCGCCGCCCTCCTCGCCGAGCGCCGTATCAACATCCAGACCGACATCGCGGTGCGCTTCCAGGGCGACAAGAGGGTCCTCGCCGATATCCGCATCCTCGCTGAGAACGGCTATGGCGAGAATGACTCCGGCAACAACATCGACCTGCCCGACGAGCTCGGCTACCTGAGCTTCATCCGCGGCTCCTGAGGCCGCCGGGGCAGGGGCGTCCGATCCCTGAGGAGGCTGATACCCATGGCCCTGTCAACCTGGCTGGCACCGTCTTCCCTGCGCTTCTACCCGCGCAGCCCGGCCCGGCGTTCGCTGCCCCTGGCCCTCGAGGGCGCCCTGAACGAGCAGCTCAGCTTCCAGGTCTGCCTCCGCCTCGACGGCGCCGACCCGCGCAAGGTCCGCCTCGAGGTCGACGGCCCGGCAGACTGGGGCCTGCGGCTGCGCCGGGTCGGCTATGTCCCCGTCCGGCATCTCAATACCGGCGCGGCCCCCGGCCGCCTCGAGGTCGAGGGCCGCGAGTTCCTCCCCGGCTATGCCCCCGACCCGCTCTTCGATGAGACCGAGATGCTCCTGCCGCCCGGCGAGACGCACGCCTTCTGGGTCACCGTCCGCCCCGGCCCGGCCGCCCGCGCCGGCGTGCATCCCATCGCGGTGCGCGTCAGCCCCGACGGCGCCCGCGCCCGGACCCTCCAGGCCGAGGTGATCCTGCATGACCTGCACCTGCGGCCCCGCGAAGGCTTCGCCATGACGCACTGGTTCTACGCCGATGCCCTCTGCGACTGGTACCGCGTGACGCCGTTCTCGGAGCCCTTCTGGGGTCTCTGCGAGGCCTACCTGCGCAACTACGCCGGGCATGGCCTGGACATGATCTACGTGCCGGTGTTCACGCCGCCGCTCGATGGCGTCAAGCGCCCGACGCAGCTCCTGCGGGTGAGCCGCAGCGGCCCGGACCGCTACCAGTTCGACTGGACCGACGTGCGCCGCTGGCTGCGTCTGGCGCGCTCCTGCGGCCTGAGTCGCTTCGAGTGGACGCACCCGTTCACGCAGTGGGGCGCGCGCCATGCCATCCGCATCTACGCGGGCCAGGGCCTCGAGGAGACCCTGCTCTGGGACCCGCAGACGCCGGCGACCTCGGAGACCTACCGCGCCTTCCTCGGCCAGTACCTCCCCGAGCTGCACCGCCTGCTCCTCGAGGAGGACGCCCTCGAGCAGAGCTGCTTCCACGTCTCCGACGAGCCGCATACCGAGTCCGATAAGGAGCACTACATCGCGGCGCGCGGCCTGCTGCGCGAGCTGGCGCCCTGGATGCGGACCATGGACGCGCTGACCGACATCGCCTACGGCCGCGAGCGCCTGACCGACATGCCGGTGCCGAGTATCCGCACCGCCCTGCAGTTCCACCGCGAGGGCATCCCGAGCTGGTGCTACTACTGCTGCGGCCCGCGCGGCGCCTACCTGAACCGCCTCATCGACACGCCCCTGGCCAAGATCGGCATGCATGGCTTCCTCTTCTACCGCTGGCCGTTCCAGGGCTTCCTGCACTGGGGCTACAACTACTGGTACCGCTCGCAGACCCGCGAGCTGATCGACCCGTATGCGGTGCAGGACGGCCACGCCTGGCCGGGCTGGGCCTACGGCGATACCTGCGTCGTCTACCCGGGACCGGACGGCCCGCGTGACTCGATCCGCTGGGAGGTCTTCGCCGAGAGCCTGCAGGACTACCGCCTGCTGCAGACCCTCGGCATAGCGCGCGAGGCCGACCTGCTCAGCCCCCTGCGTGACTTCAACGACTTCCCGAAGGCGTCGTCGTGGCGCCGCGCGGCGCGTCAGGCCCT
Source organism: Lentisphaerota bacterium (assembly GCA_012514865.1). Classification (GTDB taxonomy): domain Bacteria; phylum Verrucomicrobiota; class Lentisphaeria; order Oligosphaerales; family JAFGRS01; genus JAGVUW01. Next base: position 6,036 of record JAAYZO010000759.1, read on the forward strand.
CCTGCGTCAGGCCGACTGAGGCCCGTCAGTCCAGCCCGAGGAGGCGCCGTGCTGCCGGGTGCGCCGGCGGGTCGCTGTCGACGGCCGCCACGGCGCCGCACCAGGCCCACTGGCCGGCGGCCATGATGCCGAGCCGGTGCGCCACCGCACGCGCCTCCTCGAGGCTGTGGCAGACGTGCAGCGTGGTCATGCCGATGCGGGCGTGCAGGTCGCGCAGGGCGGCACAGACGCTGCGCCGCGAGGGCTCGTCCAAGGCGCTGACCGGCTCGTCCAGAACGAGGAGCCGCGGCGCCGTGCACAGGGCCCGCGCCAGGGCCACCTTCTGGCGCTCACCGCCGCTCAGGGTGGCGGGGCGGCGTTCGAGCAGCGCTTCCAGGCCGAGGACCCCCAGGATCGGCGCCGACTGCGCCAGCGCCGCCGCCTCGTCGCGACCGGCCGCCCAGGCGCCGAAGGTGATGTTGCGCCCCACCGAGAGATGCGGGAACAGCGCCGCCGACTGCGGCACGTAGCCGACCCGGCGCTCCCGCGGCGGCAGGCCGGTGACCTCGCGGCCGGCGAGCCACACCCGCCCGCTCGAGGGCCGCAGCAGGCCGCAGATCGCCTTGACCAGGAGGCTCTTGCCGGCGCCGGTTGCGCCCATGACGACGAGGTAGTCGCCCGCCGCCAGGCTCAGATCCAGCGGCCCCAGGCAGAACGACCCGGCGCGGACGCAGAGCTGCTCCAGAGTCAGGGCCGCCGTCATGTCCACGACCTCCCCGGCGCCAGGGCGTGCACCAGGGCCAGCGCCGCCCCCGAGAGCCCGAGCATGACCAGGGCCAGGGTCAGCGCCACGTCGATGTTGCCGACGCTCAGCTCCAGCCAGACGCAGGTCGGCATGACCTGCACCCGCGGACCGGTGCCGACGAAGGCCATGATCGGCCCGAAGACGCCCAGCGCCCGGGCCCAGGCCATCACCCCGCCGGCCAGGAGGCCGTTGCGCGCCAGGGGCAGGGTCACCCCGCGGAAGGCCCGCCAGCGGCTGCACCCCAGGACCATCGCGACCGCCTCGAGTTCGCGGTCGACCTCGTCGAAGGCCGCCGCGGCGGCACGGATGGCGTACGGCACCGACACCAGGTACTGGCAGAGCACGATGCCCAGACCCGAGACCATCGACAGCCCGAAGCGGCCCAGCACCGCACGCACCGCCACGCCGGCGCCGCTGCCGAAGAAGGCCAGCAGCGAGATGCCGATGACCACCGGCGGCACCACGATCGGGACATCCACCAGGGTGCTGAGCAGGGCCCGCCCCGGGAAGCGCTGGCGACTGAGGAGGTAGCCGAGGGGCAGGCTCGTGGCCAGGGTCAGGGCCAGGCTGCACAGCGATGTGGTCAGGCTCAGGACCACCGCCTGGCGGATGCCCGGGCGCGACAGGCTGCGCAGGAGGTCCGCCGGGCTGTTGCCATGGCGGATGAGGTACCAGGCGTCGGCGCCGACCAGGGCCAGGACCACCGCCGCGAACAGCACCGCGACGACGACGCAGGTCGCCAGGAGCGGCTCGCGCGCCGCCGCTACGGGGCGCATCGCCGCGGCGCTCTCCCTGGGCGTGGCGCGTCGGCGGCTCATGGCGGGCCTCCGGCCTCGCCGGCCAGCGCCGCCACACCCGGCGGCGGCTCGACGCGGTAGCCGCAGCCTGCCACGATGGCCCGGCCGCGGGGCTGACGGCAGAAGCGCAGGAAGTCGCGCGCCGCCGCGGCCTGGGTGCCGCCCGACAGCACCGCCAGCGTCACCCGCGAGACACTCGCGGCCTCGATCGGCAACGGCACCGCCTCGACCCGACTCCCCAGAGCCGCCGCCGTGCTCTCCCAGACCACCGCCGAGTCGACGTCGCCCATCGCCACCCAGAGGCCGAGTTCGTTGACCGTCAGGCTCTGCTTGGCATCGAGGTCGGCCGGCGCCAGGCCATGCCGTTCGAGCAGTCCGGCGGTGACCCGTCCGATCTCGCAGGCGGCCGGGTTGCCGACCGCGGCGTGGATGCCGTCGCGGCGCCAGTCGGCCAGCGTGGTGATGCCCTTCGGGTTGCCGGGGCGCACGATCAGGCAGGGCACCAGGAAGGCGATGTCGGCCCGTTCCAGGATGCGCCCGGGGTCTTCGGCCAGGGCCTCGACGTAGGAGACATCGCCGGGCATGAAGAGATCCGCCGGATCGCCACTCCGCGCCCGCGTCAGGATCAGGCCGCTGCCGCCGTAGTCGGGGATCACCAGGAGGCCGCGCTGCTCGTGGAAGGCCGCGACGAGGGCCTCGACGGCCGGCTGCAGGCCGGCGCCGCAGAGCAGCACCAGCGGCCGGTCCGCCCGGCCGGCGGGATGGTCACAGGCGCCCAGGACGACCAGGAACGCCACCGCCAGCAGCCGCGGCCAGCGCCCTTGCGGCCGACCCGTTCGCCGAGACTGCCGGGACGGGCTCATGGCCGCGGCACAGCCCGGCCCGCGGCGTACTCCTGACGCCGGTGGGCCGCCTCGACGGTGTAGCCGAGGCGTTCGTAGATCGCCTGGCGCTCGGGTGCGGCGAGGTAGCGCGCGAAGGCCGCGGCGCGGGCCGGGTCGGCGCTGCTGGCCAGCGTGGCGACGGTCACGCGCACCGGCGTCAGGCGGTAGCTCCTGCCGGTGGCGCTGGTGGCGGTGTCGACGTACGGCCGCGGCAGGTGCGCCGTGATGGCGACCTGGTCCAGGCGGTCCGCACGCAGGGCCGCCACGGCATTCCAGACGATGGCCGCGTCGGCGTTGCCCATGGCAACGACATTCGCCGCCTGCGAGCCGCTGCGGTGAGTGTGGATCGTCTTGTCGCGGTTCAGCGCCGCGAAGTCGATCCCGGCGTTGCTGAAGAGAGTCGGCAGGAGATGCCCGAGGGTGGAGAACTCGTAGTCGGTCAGGAAGACCTCGACGCCGGGACGGGCCAGGTCCGGCAGGCCGCGGATGCCCTTCGGGTTGCCCTTGGCGACGGCGATGACCGGGGTCAGCTCGGCCACGGTCCAGGCCTCGACGCCCAGACCGCGCGCCATGAGGGTGTCCATGAAGGGGTCATGGCAGACGTAGAGATCGCCGTGGCGCTGGGTCTCGATCAGGGCCAGGAGCGACCCGGAGTCGCCCGTGTTCAGCTCGATGGCCTCGCCGGTGTCCTGGCGGTAGGCCTCGGCCAGGGCCTCGATCAGCGGCAGCATCGTACCGCCGACATGGCAGACCAGCGCCGGCCTGTCGGCGGCGGCCGCCGCCGGGGCCGACGGCTTGGAGCAGCCCGCCACCGCACACCACGCCAGCATCGAGACGACCAGCCCAGCCCAGCGCGCCATCGCGTGACCTCGGGATCTGCCAGGGGTGTGGGTGTGGACGGACCGGCCGCGGGCCTGGCAACACCGGCCGGCCGCGCCGCTCAACGACTCAGAATCCTCTTGGCCTCGCGGTACTGCTCGTAGAGACGCACCAGGTCCGCCAGGCTCTCGACGCCCATCTTCTTCATCACACTGGCACGCTGCAGCTTCACCGTCTGCTCGCTGGTGCCGAGTTCCGCCGCAATCTCGCGGTTGAGCATCCCCGACGACACCCGCTCGAAGACCTGCACCTCGCGCGGCGTCAGCTCGCCCACCCGCAACAGCATGTCCTCGGAGGCCTCCAGCAGACGCACGGTCTGCTGGTGCTTCTCTACCGCACTGCGCACCGCCACCAGGAGGTCATCCTTGCCAAACGGCTTCGGCAGGAAGTCCACCGCGCCCTGCTGCATCGCCTTGACCGTCATCGGGATGTCGCCATAGCCGGTGATGAAGACCACCGGCGGCGCCGCCCGCTCGGACTGCAGCCGACGCTGCAGCTCCAGCCCGTCCAGATCGGGGAGCTTCACATCGAGGATGAGACACGCCGCCAGGCACAGCGCCGGGCAGTCGAGAAGCTCCTGGGCCGAGCCGAAATCGCGGACCTCGTATCCGGCGGAGATCAGCATCCGGCCTGTGACCTCGCGGATGTCGGGGTCATCGTCGACGATATAGATCGTGGTCTTCTCGCTGTACACCCTTGCAGCCTTTCGGCAACCTGCCCCGGGGCCGACGAGCGACGGCCTGTGCCTGCCCCCCCCTGTTTCCCTCTGGCCATGAATCGTACTATAGGCATCCATGTCACGCGTTGTCAACCGTCGAACGGGCAGTCTTGTGCACCTTCGTTCTCTCAGCCCCGCGCCCTCATTCTGGCGGGGCTGTTCGAAAGTCCGGTTCTGGCACCCCTCCAGGGTGCATGGCGTGC
>JAAYZO010000760.1 GCA_012514865.1 Lentisphaerota bacterium
CCAAGATCTACTACAAGAACGAGGGCGTCTCGCCCGCCGGCAGCCACAAGCCCAACACGGCCCTGCCGCAGGCCTACTACAACAAGGTCTTCGGCACGCGCCGCCTCACCACCGAAACCGGCGCCGGTCAGTGGGGCTGCGCCCTGGCCTTCGCCTGCCAGCAGTTCGGCCTCGAGTGCAAGGTCTACATGGTCCGCATCAGCTTCGACCAGAAGCCGTTTCGCAAGCTGATGATGCAGACCTGGGGGGCCTCCTGCGTGCCGAGCCCGTCGCTGGACACCCGTACCGGCCGGGAGATCCTGGCCAAGGCCCCGGACACCCCCGGCAGCCTGGGCATCGCCATCAGCGAGGCGGTCGAGGACGCCGTCCAGACGCCGCAGACGAAGTACGCTCTCGGCAGTGTCCTGAACCACGTCATGCTGCACCAGACCGTGATTGGCCTCGAGGCGCAGAAGCAGATGGCCAAGATCAACGCCTACCCCGATGTCGTCGTCGCCTGCGCCGGCGGCGGCTCGAACTTCTGCGGCATCGCCCTGCCCTACGTGCGCGACAAGATCCACGGCAAGGCGGTGCAGGTCATCGCGGTCGAGCCGACGGCGTGTCCGACCATGACACGGGCGCCCTTCGTCTACGACTTCGGCGACACGGCCAAGACCACGCCGCTCCTGCCCATGCACTCGCTCGGGCATGGCTTCATGCCGCCGCCGGTGCACGCCGGCGGCCTGCGCTACCACGGCATGGCACCCATCGTCAGCCAGCTCCTCGTCGACAAGCTCATCGAGGCCCGCGCCTACCCGCAGCTCAAGTGCTACGCCGCCGCCATGCTGTGGTGCCGCACCGAGGGCTTCATCCCGGCACCGGAGACCTCGCACGCCATCGCCGTCGCCATCAACGAGGCCCAGCGCGCCAAAGAGGAAGGCAAGGAGAAGACCATCCTGCTGTGCTGGAGCGGCCATGGCCTCATGGACCTGAAGGGCTACGAGGCCTACATGAGCGGCAAACTGACTGACTACGAACTGCCGCAGGACGACATCGACCGCGCTCTGGCCGAGCTGCGGGACTACCCCAAACCCTGAAGGCCCCGGCCTTCAGGGTTACTGCAGGCGGCGGAGGCGCACCTCGATGCCATGGCCGGCCAGGAGGGCCGCGAGGCGGCCCGCGTCGGTGTCGCCGAAGTGGTACGGGTAGAGTATGGCCGGCTTCAGGGCCAGGGCGACCTCGGCGACCATCTCCGGCGTCATGGTGTAGGGCAGGTTCATCGGCAGAAAGGCGCAGTGGATGTCCTTGAGGGCCTTGATCTCGGGGACATTCTCGGTATCGCCGGCGACATAGACGCGGCGGTCGCCGAGGGTCAGGACGTAGCCATTGCCGACGCCCTTGGGGTGGAACGGCGTCCCATCGGGTCGGCGGTGGACGAGGTTGTAGGCCGGCACGGCCTCGATGGTGATGTCGGCGTAAGTCACGGTCCTGCCGTTGGCCATAGCGACGGCGCCCGGCACGCGTGCCGCGACGACGCCGTTGGCGAGGACGCGGGTGGCGGGCTGGGTCACCGCCTTCAGGGCGACCGGGTCGAAGTGGTCGGCGTGGTCATGGGTAATGAGCACCAGGTCGGCCTTGGGCAGGCGGCTGTAATCGGCGAGTCTGCTCCACGGGTCGACGTGGATCACCTTGCCGGCGACCTCGAACATCAGGGTCCCGTGGCCGATGCAGGTGATCCGCAGCGGCCCCCTCGACGTCGCGAGGGTATCGATCTCGAAGGCATCGGCCGCCCCCGCCGCGCCGCTCAGGGCGAGGCCGATCACGCCGACACTCCAGAGCCATCCGTTGCGCATGGTGCACCTCCGCTCGGGCCGTCTGCCTGCGTGCGCCACAGTGCCGTGTGTCGCAAGCGGATTCTAAGCAGAACCATCTGGTTCGTACGACTATCCATCAAGAACGCACTCACTCGACATGGGTCTGGCCGCCGGGACTCGGTAAAGCGAACACCCGACCCGCGACAACCGGCTCCGTGGAGATCGAACGCCCAACGCTGAACGCCCAACGTCCAACGTCCAAGGCCCGACCCCGCGACAACCGACCCGCGGCACCCGACCTCCGACCTCCGACCTCCGACCTCCGACTTCCGACCTCCGACCTCCGACCTCCTCGGTTGCGGGCAGAACCCGCGCCGGGGATGCTCGACGTCAGTTCATCACCAG
>JAAYZO010000089.1 GCA_012514865.1 Lentisphaerota bacterium
ACCCCTCCAGGGTGCATGGTGGGCAATCCGCGGTTCCGGGGGTCGTACTCCGCACGACCCCCGGCTACGATCTTGCACCCCTCCAGGGTGACCGAGAGAACGCTGACGCGATCTTCGAACAGCCCTGGCTGCCGGCCGGGGCTGATCGACGATCGCGTCAGCGCCCTCCTGGCCACCCTCGTATGGACCATGGCGGTGTCACGCGCGTGGTCTTGTCGCAGACCTTCAGCCTGCACTACGTCATGTCCGATGTCCCAGGGCGTTGCCCTGGGCTGACGAATGATGCCCTTTCAGGGCGCCAGACCGGCGGGACACAGGCAGGCGTCGCAAGCGATGTACCGCCCTGCCATATCCGGCGCTCCCCGGGCGCCGGTGATCCGGCTGAAGGGGCGCCAGAACCGGACGTTCAGGCAGCCCCGGCTGCCGGCGGCGTCAGCGCAGGCCGGTGTCGTGCATCCAGCGCACGGCCCGTTCCAGGGTCTGCTCGGGCGTGTAGGCCGGGCGGTAGCCCAGGTTGGCGAGCGCGCTGATGTCGGGGCACATGTTGGCCTGGAAGTGCCAGTGCGCCCCGGGATCGGGCAGGACCTCGTTCACGAAGCGCTCCCAGCTCACCAGCTCGACCGGCAGGCGGACGCCGTAGAGGGCGCCGTAGGTCTCGACGAGCTGGAGCGCGGTCAGGGCGTAGGCGCTGCCGACCGTGAAGAGCTGGCCGGCCGCGGCGGCGCGCTGCTGCACGACGCGGACGAAGGCGCGGGCGATGTCCTCGGCATCGCAGGGGCCGATGAGGACACTCCCGGGGTCGGGGAGGACGACGGTCTCGCCACGGCGGTGCGAGCGGTGCACCTCGAGGCTGCGGCCGCCGCGGCACTCGAGCGGGATCTTGCCCGGGCCGCAGATGTTCGGGGGCAGGATCGCCGAGAAGGCCATGCCCGCCGCCGCGGCGCGCTCGCGGGTCTCGAGGAGCTGGCGGTAACGGCGCGCGTAGCCCTCGAATCGGCAGGGTGCCTGAGTCACCGGCGGGGTCGGCACCAGCCGCGGCAGGCCGAGCATCCACAGCGATCCGCAGACGACGAGGTGCTCGCAGGTGCCGCGCAGGGCCTCGAAGAGCCCCGGCGTGTCGCCCTGGAGGATGTCGATGACCACCTCCGGGCGCAGGGCCTGCACCGCGGCGGTCCAGCCGGGGACGCCGTAGGCCTGGGTTACGGTCTGCACACCCGACCAGGCGGCGCCCTCCGGCCGCGGCGTCCGGCCCGAGCTGAGCACGGTCACCTCGTGACCCGCCGAGACCAGCATCGGGGTCAGGAACCGCCCGATGTGACCGGTGCCACCGATGACGCAGATTCGCATGTCGAGGATCCTCCTGGAACAGCGCCGCGCGCCGACGGCGGCCGGCAGCCGCGCCTGATTGATCCTAACATAGCCGCGTTTGCGGCGCCAGGAAGGGCCGCGTGGCGGTCACCGCGGTCGGGGGGGCGACCTCGAGGCCGCAGCGTTCGGCGAAGTGGCGGTGGAAGGCCAGGCTCTCGGCGAGTTCCGGGTGGAAGACGGTGGCCAGGTCGCCGGCGGGGCTCTCGACGGCGGCGACGTAGCCATCCAGGCTCAGGAGGACGCGCAGGTCCGGCCCGACCCGGAGGATCTGCGGTGCCCGGATGAAGACCAGGGGCACCGGCTCGGCGCTGACCGCCGGCACCTGGGCGTGGCAGCGGAAGCTGTCGAGCTGCGAGCCGAAGGCGTTGCGTCGGATGGCCATGTCCATCAGGCCGAGGTGCGGGTCTTCGCCCTCGACCTCGGCCGCCATCAGGATGGCGCCGGCGCAGGTGCCCCAGAGGCGCAGGCCGCCCTCACGCCAGGCCGCGACGATGGCCTCGCCGAGGCCGGTCAACCGCAGCAGCCGGCCCAGGCAGGTGCTCTCGCCGCCCGGCAGAATCGGGCCGCGGAGGCCCGCCAGGTCGGCGACCTGGCGGACCTCACGCACCGCCAGGCCGAGGGCCTGGAGGTGGTGGCGGTGCTCGATGACGCCGCCCTGCAGGGCCAGAATGCCGATCGCGGCCATGTTACCAGCCACGCTCCGCCATGCGCTGGCCCGCCGGGATGGTGCCGATCTCGATGCCGGGCATCGCCTCGCCCAGGTTCATCGAGGCCTCGAGGACCTTCGCCGGGTCGTTGTAGTGCGCCACCGCCTGCACAATCGCCTTGGCACGGCGCGACGGGTTGGCGCTCTTGAAGATGCCCGAGCCGACGAAGACGCCGTCGCAGCCCATCTGCATCATCAGCGCCGCGTCCGCCGGCGTGGCAATGCCGCCGGCCGCGAAGTTCACCACCGGCAACCGCCCCAGCTCGCGCACCACCCGCGCCAGTTCCACCGCGAAGCCGTGATCCTTGCAGTACGGCACCAGCTCCTCGGCCGCCAGGTGCTGCAGGTCGCGGACCTCGCGGTTCATCGTGCGCATGTGCCGCACCGCCTCGACCACGTTGCCCGTACCCGCCTCGCCCTTGGTCCGGATCATCGCCGCGCCTTCACTCACCCGGCGCAGGGCCTCGCCGAGATTGCGGGCGCCGCAGACGAAGGGGATGCGGAAGGCGTGCTTGTCGATGTGGCACTCGTCGTCGGCCGGGGTCAGCACTTCGCTCTCGTCGATGTAGTCGATCCCCAGGGCCTCGAGGAGCTGCGCCTCGACCCAGTGGCCGATGCGCGCCTTGGCCATCACGGGAATCGTCACCGCGGCCTTGATCGCCTGGATCATCTCCGGCGCCGACATGCGCGCCACGCCGCCCTGAGCACGGATCTCCGAGGGCACGCGCTCCAACGCCATCACCGCCACCGCGCCGGCTTCCTGCGCAATCTGCGCCTGCTCGACGTTCGTCACATCCATGATCACGCCGCCCTTCAGCATCTGCGCGAGCTGGACATTCAACTGGTACCGATCGCTGCTCATGGCTATGGTGCCTCCATACTGCTCCCGGCAGGACGCCCCACGGCGCCCGACGGGATGCGGTGACGTTCCGTCTGGTCACGGTCGATACCATGGACTATAGTGGACTATGCCACGTAAGCCAATCATCCCCCGATGCGACTTAAGCGCACTATACCACTTGGAGCGCGCTGACCCCCGCCCGCTGTATGTGCAGTTGGCGGACCAGCTCGAGCGCGCGATTCGCGATGGGGCCTTGGGTCCGGGGGAGCGTCTGCCCTCGGCGCGGTCCTTGGCGGCGGCGCTGTCGACGACGCCGGTGACGGTGCACCAGGCCTTTCAGCGTCTGCGCAGTCGTGGCCTGGCGGCCTCACGGGTGGGCAGTGGCACGTACGTCGCGGGGAGTCGTCCGGCGGCGGCCGCGTCGGCGGGCCTGGCGGCGCACGTCTCCCTGGACCGCCGTGAGCCGCCGGCGGCGCTGTTTCCGGCCGATGTGATTCGTCAGATCATGGATCGGATCCTGGATGACGAAGGGGGCGAGGCCTTTGCCTACGGCGATCCGGGCGGCGACCGTGATTTGAAGGAGGTCCTGAGCGGCGACCTGGTGGAAGCGGGCTTTGGTCTGTCGGGTCGGGATCTGGTGGTGTTCAGCGGGGCGCAGCAGGCCCTGAGTCTGCTGTTCCGGGCGCATCTGCAGCGTGGCGACTGGGTGGTGGTGGAGCGTCCGACCTACCCGGGGGTGCTGCGTCTGCTGCAGCAGGCCGGGGCGCGTGTCGAGGCGGTGGATGTCGGTCCGGACGGCCCGGATCCGGAGCGTCTGGCGCAGGTCCTGGACATGCGTCCGGTGCGGCTGGTGTACAGCCTGCCGGTGTACCACAACCCGACGGGCCTCTGCTGGTCGGTCGAGTGCAAGCGGCGGGTGGCGGAGCTCTGTGCCGCGCGCGGCGTCGTGCTGGTGGAGGACGACGCCCTGAGCGGGGTCGACTTCGGCCACGGCCGGCCGCGGGCCCTGGCCGCCTGCGCCCCGGCCTGCCGGAATGTGGTCTACGTGCGCAGCTTCTCGATGATCCTCATGCCGGGCTTCCGCCTGGGGTACTGCCTGGCGCCACGGGAACTCGCCAATACCCTCAAGCGCGCCAAGGAGGAGGCCGACCTGCTGACCTCGGGGTTCTTCCAGCGTGTCCTCTGCCGCTTCATCTCCGAGGGCCACATGCGCCGCCACCTGACCCTGATCGAGCCGTACTACCGCGACCTCTTCGCCCAGGCCACGGCCGCCGCGGCGGCCATCCTGGCGCCGGCGGGCTTCACCCTGACGCCGGGAGTCGGCGGCCCGAGCCTGTGGGGCCGTCTGCCCGAGGGCGTCCCCGGCGGACTCTTCGGAAGGCACTGCATTCGCGAGGGCGTCGGGGTGGTGCCGGGCGAGTCGTACAGCCTGGACCAGTCCACTGCCGACGGCGTCGGCCTGGCCTTCAGCCGGCTGCACCCGGAGGCCTGGGAGGAGGGCCTGCGACGCGTCGCGCGTGCCGCCGACGCGGCCCGCCGCGAGGCCCGCGCCGGCCAGGCCGGCCGCTGAACGATCCCGCTGCGGCCGGCGAGTGGCGACGAGGTGGAGGCCGACCGCGAGGGCGCCTACTTGCCGGCGCGGCTACGGCGCAGCCAGGTCCGCACCACGATCAGGAGCGAGCTGCCGGTGAACATCCCGAGGATGTACACGACGATCACCAGGAGCGCCAGCGGCAGCCGCGCCTGCATCGAGAGCAGCCGCACCGTGACGTGCGACAGGTTCTGGCCGGTGAACACGAGCACCGCCGCGGTCAGGAGGATCATCAGTGCCAGGTAGAGGTAGCGCATGGCCTGTCGTGCTCCGGTGATGGACTCGAGGGGCGCCGCGCGGAAGGGGCCGCGCGCGGCCCCTTGCCGCGGCACTCATGCTACCGTCGCCGGCCGCCCCTGTCAAGCGGCATCAGCGCCGCCGATGGGCTGTCTGCGGGGGGCGGTAATCCGGCACCCCCTCCAGGGTGACCCGGTCAGCGCCGAGGCGCTCTTCAGTCAGCCCTGGCGCCGCCGGCGACGGCGCGGCAGGATCGCCGGGACCCGCTCGCGGTAGGCGTCGTAGGCGGCCCCGAAGCGCCGACGCAGCTCGCGCTCCTCGCCGGACGCGACCACCACGAAGTGCACCAGAAACAGCGCCGACAGGACCGCCAGGGGCGTCAGCCGCAGGAGCAGGGTCAGGCCGACCAGGAGCGCCATCGCCGCCAGGTACAGCGGGTGGCGGATGCGGCCGTAGATGCCATGGCAGATCAGGCGGCTCTCGGAGCCATCCCGGAAGAGCTCGCCACCGAGGGCCCGGGCGCCGCCGAGGGCACGCCACGAGAGGCGCTGCAGGACCAGCCCGGCAAGGACCAGCGGCAGACCCGCCAGCAGGCCCGCTACCCAGGGAAGCGGCAGCCGCCAGGGCCACCCGAGGGCCGCCGGCAGACCCAGCGACACCAGGCCGTACAGGACGAAGGCCGCGCCTACGCCGAGGCGGACCCGCCGCCGCCATGATCGACCGCCAACCGTCGTGCCCATGCGCCCTCCACACACTGCTACGGACAATCGCGTCGTGACGCGATCTCTCACCATAGCCCCTCCTCCCGCTCAGTGTCCTGATCTTCGTCCTGATCCTTGTCCTGATCCTAGTCCTGATCCTTGTCCTGATCCTTGTCCTGATCCTCGTCCTGATCCTTGTCCTGATCCTAGTCCTGATCCTCGTCATCATCTCCAGGTCGGACGGGAGACAAGGACTAAGATTAGGATTACGACAAGGAGGAGGGAGGAGATGGGAGGACAAGGATTACGACAAGGAGGAGGGAGGGGAGGGGAGGACAAGGATTACGATTAGGATTACGACAAGGAGGAGGGAGGGGAGGGGAGGACA
>JAAYZO010000008.1 GCA_012514865.1 Lentisphaerota bacterium
CGGGGGGCGTTTGCTGGCCCGGCCGCGGCGGGCCGCCGCCGGCGGCGCAGGGCTGTTTGAAAGTCCGGTTCTGGCACCCCTCCAGGGTGCATGGCGTGCAATCCGCGTTTCCGGGGGTCGGGCTGCGCGCGACCCCCGGCTACGATCTGGCACCCCTCCGGGGTGACCGAGTGAGCGCCGCCGCGATCTTCAAACAGCCCTGCCGGCGGCGGGCCTAAGGAAGCGCCGCCGGGCGCGTTGTGCTAGAGTGAGGATCCGGAGCACGGCGCCGATGGGGCGCGCCGGCGGCATCCGGTCTTCTGGAGGCACGACCATGCGAATCCACTCAGTCCGATGGCACGCCCTCGGGCGCGCCGTGCTCTTGCTCGCGGTGCTGCTGAGTTCCGGCGCCTGGGCCTGCCGGATCATCCTGCCGCCCTGGCCGCCGCCGCCGTGGTACCCGCGACCGCCGATGCCCATACCGCGACCGCCGCAGCCGCCGTCGCCGATGGAGGTGCGCGAGCACCGTGCCCGCCTGGAGATCCGCCACCAGGTCGCCGAGGTCACGGTCGATGCCGTCTTCTACAACCCGAACTCCTTCGAGACCGAGGGCCTCTACGTCTTTCCGATCGACCCGGCGGCGGCCGTATCGAGCTTCTCGGTCAGCGCCGGCGGCCGCACCCTCGAGGCGGAGATCGTCGAGGCCGACCGCGCCCGGAGGCTGTATGAGGACATCGTCCGTCAGGCTCGCGACCCGGCCCTCCTGGAGTACGCCGGCCAGGGCCTCCTGCGCGCCCGCGTCTTTCCGATACCGTCCCGCGGCGAGGTTCGCATCCAGCTCACGACGACGCAGGCGCTGCAGCGCGACGGCGGCCTGACGCGGGTGTCCTACCCGCTGCTGTCGGCGCGGCCGGATGGCCAGCAGCGCCTCGGCCTGGCGCGCGTTGAGATGCAGATCGAGACCGAGAAGACCCTGAAGAGCCTCTTCACGCCGGGCTTCGACACCCGCATCGAGCGCGACGGCCCGCGGCGGGCCCGGCTGGTCTGGGAGGCCCGCGACTACCGCCCCGACCGCGACCTCGAGCTGTTCTACAGCGAGGACGCCGGGCCGGTCGGCGTCGAGTTCATGGCCTTCAGGGACGGCGACGAGGGCTACTTCCTCATGACCGTGGCGCCGGACAGCGAGCTCCAGGCCGAGGCCATGCCCGCCAAGGAGGTCACTTTCGTCATCGACACCTCCGGCAGCATGATGGGCGAGAAGATGCGCCAGGCCCGCGAGGCACTGCGCTTCTGCGTCGAGGCCCTCCAGCCCGAGGACCGCTTCAACATCGTCGCCTTCGCCACCGACGTGACGCCGCTGGCCGAGACGCCGCAGCCGGCGACGCCGGAGCAGCGCCGGCAGGCGCGCGACTTCATCGACGGGCTCAAGGCCCGCGGCGGCACCGCCATCGACAGCGCCCTGCAGACCGCCCTGCGGGCTCCCGCGGCCAGCGACCGGCCGGCCATGGTCGTGCTCATCACCGACGGCCTCCCGACCGTCGGCGAGACCGACCCCGGCGTCATCCTGTCGCGGGCCCGCCAGCAGTCCGGACCGCGACGGCTCTTCGCCTTCGGCGTCGGCAACGACGTCAACACGCGCCTCCTCGACGGGCTCTGCCAGGGCACCCGCGGACGCTCCAGCTACGTCCGTCCGGAGCAGGACCTCGAGGTGGCCCTGTCGTCGTTCTACGAGAGCATCGCCCACCCGGTCCTGACCGGCCTCACTCTCGACAGCGGCGGCGCCCGCCTGAGCGAACTGAACCCGCCGGAGCTGCCCGACCTCTTCCGCGGCGGCGAGCTGCGCATCACGGGGACCTTCCGCGGCAGCGGCACGGTGCCGATGACGCTCTCCGGCGAGATCGAGGGCCGGCGCGAGACCTTCCGCTTCACCGCCAACCTCGACGGCGACCGCCGCCATGCCTTCATCCCGCGGCTGTGGGCGATGGCGCGCGTCGGCTACCTGCAGGACCAGCTCCGCATCCACGGCCGCAACCAGGAACTCCTCGATGAGATCGGCCGCCTCGGACGGCGCTTCGGCATCCTGACCGAGCACACCAGCTTCCTCATCGTCGAGGACAACATCGACCGGGCCCGCCTCGGCGAGGCCCGGCGCGCCTTCGGGCAGGCCGTGCAGCGCAGCGCGGAGCGCCAGAGCGGCGCCGAGGCGGTCGGGCTCGCGGTCCATGCCAAGGCCCTGCAGGACCGCGCCCAGGCGCCGGGCGCCGGCGGCATGGATATGGCCCTGCCCGAGGGCGCCGCGGCGGCGCCGGTCCTGGAGGTCTACGAGGCGGCCGGGATCCGCCGTGAGGAGGTCGCCGAGATGGTCCGCACGGCCGGCGAGAAGACGTTCTACCTGCGCCGTGCCGACCAGACCTGGTACGACTCGCGCATCCCCGCCGGTACGCAACCGTCCATCGATGTGGAGGTGACGGCCTGGTCCGACGCCTTCTTCGAGCTGGCACGGCGCCACCCGGAACTGGCGCGCTGCCTGCTCGTCGGGGAACGCCTGGTCGTCTGCCTGGGCGACCGGGTGGTGCGCATCATGCCATGAGAGACGGTGACGCCGCCCCGGCCCGGCCGGGGCGGCGGCGTCACGGCGAGGGGAAGTCGCGGCGCAGGTCGGCCAGGCATGACCGGAAGGGCTCCTGGTCGTCGCGCACCGGGAACTCCACGCAGAAGGTCCCGTTGAAGCCGACCTCGCGGAGGGCCTTGGCGTAGGCATCCCAGGGCACGCTGCCCTGCCGGTACGCGCAGTGGTCGTCGTGCTCGCCGTGGTTGTCGGCGAGGTGGACATAGCGCAGGTGCGGCGCCAGCTCGCGGATGAGGTCCTCGCCATTGCGGGTCATGTGGCCATGGCCAGTATCGAAGCAGAAGGCCAGCTCGGGGTGCTCCGGCCGCAGAACCTGGGCGAACTCCCAGGGCTCGCTGAAGAGCTCATGGCCCTCGCGGTAGGTGAAGGCGTAGTGATTCTCCAGGCAGAGCGTCACCCCGGCGGCGCGCGCTGCCGGCAGGGCGGCCCAGAGGAACTCGCGGGCGCGCTGGAGGCCCTCCTGCTGATCGGGCCAGGAGCCGCCGTGCACCACCAGGGTGTCAACGCCGGTCTCCGGGCAGAGGTCGAGCCAGTGCTGCAGCGCCTCGGCCGAGGCCTCGGCGCCCAGACGCGGCAGGTTCTCCCAGATGTGCGCCGAGAGGTGCAGGCCGTGCGTCTCGCGCCGACGCCGCAGCTCGGCGAGGTCCTCCGCCGTGCAGTGCGGCCGGGTCAGCGAGCGATGCCAGGAGAGCTCGACGCCGTCGAGGCCGAACTCGTCGCGGACGCGCGCGAAGCACTCGGGGATATCTCGCCAGACGAAGTGCAGGGCGCTGATGACGATACGCATGGTCAGAGGAGGTCCCAGTGGCTGATGGCGATGCCGGCGGGGTAGGTCATCTTGGCGGCGTGGCCGTCGATAAAGCCGAACACCGCCTGGCCGGTGTGACGGAAGTCCGGGCAGTAGCCGGTGGTGACGGTCACGGCGTGCGGGTAGATGACGTAGTCGAGCACCTCGGTGCTGTCGGCGAGGTTGGTGGTATCGCTCGGCGAGCCGATTTCGGCGAGTTTGGCCTGGGGCACGAGGTAGCTGCTGCCGCCCTTGCGTGTCAGCCATTGGTAATTCCAGCCGTAGCCGGAGTTGGTCGACGACAGGGTGAGGGTGGTGAACACCTTCGACGGGCAGAAGAAGACGCCGGCCTCGTTGGAGACGTAGGGCATCATCCGGCCGTGCCAGATGGAGCCATTGGCCTGCACGTAGGAGGCGCAGGTGAACTCCTCGAAGTCGTCGGTGTACTGCAGGTGCCCCAGGAGGAGCTGCTTGATGTTGGCGGTGCAACTGGCGGCGCGGGCCTTCTCGCGAGCCTGCGACAGCGCCGGCAGGAGCATCGCCGCCAGGATCGCGATGATCGCAATCACCACCAGCAGCTCAATCAGTGTGAAAGACCTGCGACGCGTGCACATAGGCGAACCCTTTCGTAAGACGTGGCGGATGCGCAGCGACCGACGTGAGGCCGACAAGATCATGGCAACGCGTATATATCAAAGCAGCCTTCGGCCGCAACCAAACTTCGGCCGCACCGGCGGTTGGCCGACGCGGCGCCGAGGCGCGGAACCAGTCTGCCGAACTTGCGCTGAAGACGACCCGGAAGTAAGAGAGCCATGAC
>JAAYZO010000761.1 GCA_012514865.1 Lentisphaerota bacterium
CTGCCGCGTGCGTTCGATCAGGGCCAGGAGGACCTGGCCATCCTGCCAGCCCAGGCGAAGAGCTTCCCAGCGCACCGAGGGCACCACGATCTCGCCGGTGGGGTTGACGGCACGGTTCAGCGGGTGGTCCTCGGTCCCGTCGTAGGTGAAGATGTAGTCCAGAAGGCCTTCGTCCGTATCATCCCAGCTCATGCCGCGCTTGACGTTGTAGGCCCAGGTGGCGATGCCGGTGAAGCCCGCCGCCACGGCGATGACCGGGTAGGCGCGGGCGCTGACGAGGACATCCTCGCTCTTGCCGGCGTCGACGCGGTAGCTCCAGATGCGCAGGCCCTTCTGCGTGCGCAGCCCATCCAGCATCGGGAAGATGGTCTCGCGGAAGGTCTCGCGCGGGCTGTACCCCTCGGGCGCCCAGCGGCTCAGGGCCTTGCGGTAGGGCCACACGGGCATGACCACATCGGCGGCCTGGGCGATGACCGCGGCGTCGGTGGGCATGGCGTAGTCGCTGAGGGTCACGGCGATGGGCAGCTCCGGCGCGGCCTGGCGGGTGAGGCGGTAGAGCTCGAGGGTCCGGCGCACCTCGGGTCCGGGGGCTTCTTTGTAGTCGGCCTTGCTGCTGGGCTCGTCATCGGCAATCATGAGGAAGCGCTGCGGGCCGAAACCGTTCTCGGCGGCGAAGCGCATCCACGCCTGGAGCAGCTCACGGTAGGCCCGCGAGAAGGCCGGCGTGAGCCGCCCCTGGTCGTCGGTGTAAGGCAGGTACGCCTCGGCCTGGCCGTCCAGCGGGAAGCGCGTGTAGCGGCCCTCCCAGAAGATGGCCAGGCGGTCGATGTGGGCGCCGTAGATGCGCAGCCACGCCGCCTGCGGCGAGGTGGCGATGTCGTTGGTGACGAGGGCGCCCTCGGGGGAGAAGGCGACCTTGGGGATGTACGGGAACTCGATGGCCGAGACGCCGTGCGCCGCGAGGTCGACCGCGACGGCGGCCGGGTGCGACAGCGCCGGGTCCATGTCGGTGTACAGGAACTGCATGTGCTCCAGACGCGGCGTCGTCGGCAGTGCCGCGGGCAGGACGCGGATGGTCGTCACGAGGGGCTGAAGCACGACACCGGCCGACTGGAAGCGCAACGTCACCTCGTGGGCACCCGCCACGGCGTCGGGGGCCGTGCGGAAGCCGATGTACAGCCTCTCGACGGCGCCCGGCGGCAGGGTCAGGCGCCAGCCGTCGGCGCCGCGTGGCAGGAGCGGCAGCGGGTCGGCGAGGCGCGTGGCGGCCTTCTTGTACCACGTCTCCATGAAGACCTGGCGACGGACAACCAGATCAGCGAAGACCCCGGGCGGGGCATCGACCGTGATGACGACCTCGCGCGGCGCGTCCTCGGTGTTCATCACGTCCGCCCCGACGGCGCCGTACTCCCCTTGGAGCATCACGACGTCGGCCGGCGCGGCCGGTCTCTCGCCGCCGAGGGCGTCGGCGGTGAGGCGCTCGCAGGGGTCGACGGTGAAGGCGCCCACCGTCGCGGCACAACGGAGCCGGTTGATGGCGGCGTGCCGGGCCGCGAGCCACGCCTCGACATCACGGTCGGCCAGCATGGCGACATCGCCATCGCGGCAGCGCTCGGCCTGCTCTTCCGCCGCTGCGGCAGCCTCGAGCAGACCCTCCCGGGCGGCCGGGAGGCGCTCTGCGCCGGCGCGCGCCCGAACCGCGAGGTAGCCGAGTTCACGCGCCAGGCGGGTCAGGCCGAGCTGCTGCTCCGGGGTCAGAGCCCGGTCGCTGACCTGGAGGTTGTCCAGGACGACCGTGCCCTGGCGGTTCGAGCGGTAGAAGGCCAGCCAGACGCGGCCATCGAGGGCCTTCTCGGGGAAGGTGTAGCGCAGTCGTAACGACTCGTAAGCCTCGGGGAGGGCGCGGTCCCAGGCGAGTCGGGCATAGACGAAGGCCTTCCTGCCCTCGCCCCGGTCCGTGAAGAAGCCGAACTGGCAGCCGAGGGCAGCGCCATCCGTGCCCTTGGCATCGAACCTCAGGGTCACCTGGCGTCCGGCCAGGCCGCGGATGTGGGCATCCTGGCTGGCGAGGATGTAGCCATCGGTGAATCGGGCCGCCTTGGCGCCATTCGTGGCCTCGGCGGTGAGACTGACCTGCGTCGTCTCGGGGATCTGCCAGCGGTCCGGCACGCCGTCGTTCTCGAAGTCCTCCTCGAAGCTCGCATTGGCGAACTCGATGGCATCGGCCAGGGGCGGTGGCGCGGCATCGGCGGCGCGGACACCGGCAACGGCCGCCAGCCAGAAGCCGGCGGCGAGGAGGAGAACGCCGCGCATCCGGATGGGCCAGTGCTGTCTCAACGCATGGTTCTGGCACCCCTTCAGGGTGCATGGTTCGTTGATTCGCTCTTCCGGGGGTCGTGCTGCGCGCGACCCCCGGCTACGATCTGGCACCCCTCCAGGGTGACCGGATGAGCGCCGACGCGATCTTCGAACAGCCCTGCGGATGGGCCGATGACGCTTGAAGGTAGTCATGGTCTTCCTTACGCTGCACCGCGGCGTTGTGCAGCCAACGCCGCCGCGGCTCGCGGACGCCTTCGCGTCTGTGGCCGCTCGCCCTCCAGGCGCGGCGCCCGGGCCAGAGGCCCGTGGAGGGCGACAGGCCCCTGGAGCCGCAACCGATTCCGCACATGCCGGCTCGTGGACGCCTTCGCGCCTGTGGCCGCTCGATCTTCGGCAAGCCATGGGCTTCGCGACAGGCCCAGTGTAGCCTGGAATATGGGGGACGCTATGGGCGTCGTGACGATTTCGGGTTAGGTTTGGCGTGGAGTCCATGGGTATGGCGGCGGTGGGCCGGGGGCCGTCGCGGCGGTTTGGGCCGCGGGGTGATGGCAACCGGGCTGCACCGCGCCGAAGATGGCCTTGTCGAGGAGGACGGAACCATGTCGTGCCACCGTGTCCTGCTGTGGGTCTGCTGTGCCGCTGTAGCCCTGTCGGCGCAGACGACCCTGACCCCGCGGAGCGTCGACAAGAAGCTCATCGAGTACGGCTGGGACGTCCGCTTCCCCGACTACGTCCGCGACCACATTCGGGAGATGGAGGCGCTGCCGTTTGACGGCCTGGTCTTCAAGTTGCGCGGCGGCGGCCGGGTGATGACTCCGAAGGCCTTCGACGAGGCGCAGTACGCCGCCGACTTCGAGGCCTGCCCGCAGATCCAGTGGGAGCGCTTTACCGACAACTTCGTCATCTTCTGGGCCGCCTCCGACCAGGACTGGTTCGACGACAGCCACTGGCAGGCCATCGAGACCAACACGCGGCTGATGACGCGGGCGGCACGCCTGGCGCGCTGCGTGGGCATCTGCTTCGACCACGAGCCCTACGGCACCAACCCGTGGGCCTACAACCGCGCGCAGCACCGCGACGAGCGCAGCTTCGCCGAGTACGAGGCGAAGGTCCGCCAGCGCGGCGCCCAGTTCATCCGGGCGGTCGAGGCGGAGCTGCCCGGCGCGACGATCCTGACCTTCTTCCAGCTCAGCTACTTCGCGTCGTTCATGGCACCGATGGACCCGGCCGAGCGCGCCGCCGGCCTGTCCTCGCACTCGTACGCCCTGCTGCCGGCCTTCCTGCATGGCATCCTCGACGCGGCCGGCCCGGGCGTGACCGTGATCGACGGCAACGAGGGCGCCTACTACTACACCAACAGCGCTTCGTACCTCAGCATGGTCCACCAGGTCACCCAGCGGGCACGATACCTCATCGACCCGGCGGTCTGGGACCGCTACCACAACCAGGTGCAGGTCGGGCAGGCCCTCTACGTGGATCAGTACTTCGGCCTGCGCGCGCGGAAGGTCCTGGGTCATTACATGCCGCTGGAGGACCAGCAGCGCTGGTTCGCGCACAACGTCTACTGGGCGCTGCACACGGCCGACCGCTACGTCTGGTGCTACAGCGAGCGCATGAACTGGTGGACAGGCAAGGACGTCCCGGTGGGTGCCGTTGACGCGATTCGTGCGGCGCGCGAGCGGCTCGCCGCGGGCAAGCCCCTCGGCTTCGACCTGGCGCCGGCGGTGGAGCGGGCCCAGCAGCGCCAGCGCGACGAGGTCGCCGGCCGGCTGAAGCGCCGCAGTGCGGAGATCGCGCGCCGGCCGGCTGAGGTCGCCGCGCCGGCGGTCGACGGCCGCCTCGACGACGCGGCCTGGTCGAAGGCTGCCGCCCTGGAGCCGCTCGGGCCCCTGGCCTCGGGGCCGGACAAGCTCAGCGCCGAGACGCGGGCCCAGGTCCTCTACGACGAGAAGGCGCTCTATGTCGCCGTGCGCTGCGGCGAGCCCAAGGCCGACGCCGTGCGCTCTCAGGGCACCCGCCACGACGACGCCGGGATCTGGCAGGGCGATGTCCTCGATCTGATGGTCGGCGTCGATGGCAAGACGCTGCCGTTCGTGCACTTCATGGTCAACCCGAAGGGCGTCGCCTGGGACGCCCGCCACACCCCCGAGACCGACCTGAGCTTCAGCCCGCCGTGGGAACGCGCCGTCGGCACGGCGGAGGGGGCCTGGACCGTCGAGATGGTCATCCCGTGGAGCAGCATGGGCATGGCGGCACCGAAGCCCGGCACGGCCCTCCGGGTCAACCTCTGCCGTCAGCGCAGTGCCGCGCATGAACTCAGCGCCTGGTCGCCGATGGCCGAGGGCTTCCTCGAGCACGACCTCTTCGGCACCTGGACCTTCCGCTGAAGGACCGTCCGGCACTGGCGGTTGCTGCCTGCCAGTGCGGACGATCCGATGCACGGGAGACCCACGGCGCGGCCGTCGGTCTCCCGTGCGTGGAGTCGTTAGCCTGACCTATTCACGCGCCGCACGGCGGCCCGTGAA
>JAAYZO010000762.1 GCA_012514865.1 Lentisphaerota bacterium
CCGTCTCGGCAACGGCCCGCGCCGGGGGCGCGGCGGCGCCGCCCGGCGCCAAGGGCGCCCCCGGCGGCCCTGCGGCCACCGCGGCCGCCGAGGCGCCGGCGCCACCCTCGGCCGTCGTGGCGCCGGGCGGCTCTGGCGTAGCCGCCGGCGACCGCGGCTGACGGGCGCGCTGCACCGCCAGGACCGCCCAGAGGACCAGCAGCAGCACAGCCACGATCGCCGTGACGGTCACGCTGTCACGAAGTCGCTGCGACATTCCTTACCTCGTCAGCCCTATCGAAACCGCATTCCCGGCCTGGAGCCCCGGCCCCACCGCTCGGCAATGCCCTGCACGCCGTGCACAGCCTGCGACACCCGCGCCACGCCGCCCCTCACGGCGCCGCCGCGCCAGCGGCCGCCGGCGTCACCGTCGGGACCTGACCGCCGGCGGGCAGTGGCACCGGCGTGGTCGCCGGCGCCACCGGCGTGACGCCTACGGGTGCCAACGGCCAACGTACCGCCGGCGACGCGGCAGGCACAGGGGCCGTACCCCCGACCGCCGGTGACGGCACCAGACTCGTCCCGGACCGCGGCGGGCGGTACACCAGCGTGCCCTGCAGACGCGGCGTCCTGGGACTGTCCGCAATCAGCGTGAACGCCAGGTCCTCAAAGGGCTCCACCGTCGCACCCTCGACCAGCGGACGGCTCAGGACCAGGGTCACCCGCTCCTCGGGGGGGACCGCCACGGGCAGTGTCTGAGTGCAGTCCCAGCCCTCGGGCAGTTCCATGGCCTGGATCTGCAGCGGCGTCGCCTCCTCGCAGTTCTCGACGACGAGGTAGGCCCGGATGGCGTCGTCGCGAAGGCTGCAGTAGACGGTGGTCCCGCGCAGCCGAAGGCCCTCGCCGGCGATCGGGAAGCGTATGTCGAGAGTCGCCACCGCGGTCGGGCGGTTCGGGTCGTTCGTCGTGAGGATGATGCCTTTGCGCATGCTGCCCTCGGTGCCCTTGGTGGTCAGGACGCCGGTCATCTCGGTAGACTCGCCCGGGGCCAGGGCCTCCTTCTTCAGGGTGACCTCCGTGCAGGAGCAGCCCGGGCGGACCTTGCTGATCACCAGGGCCTCGTCGCCGGTGTTCTTCACCGTGAAGGAGAAGGGATACGCGCCTTTGTTGTCGGTCTGCCGGCCCCACTCGTAGGTCGCCGGCTCGAGCACCAGCACCGGCGCGGCGAGGAGCTGGCCGCCCATGAGGATACCAAGAATCAACCCAAGACCATGCTGGCGAATGGTCGACATCGGCCACGTCTCCTTGTACCACACAGAACCCCAGCGGCTCGGGCATACCTCTATCGGTGGGACCCGCGCGCGAGTATGACATCTAGGACTATACGCGCCTGGCCCAAGACCCGCAAGAAACATCTGCCACCAGATGGCAACCGGTACGTGTCGAGCTCGGGCGGTGGCTCGCGGCCATTGTCGTGGCGCCTGTCTCCGCGAACAACCGCCCGCCACGTCTGCCGGAGCGCGAGTGTCCACAGACGCGAACGCGTCCACGAGCCGCAACGGCGTCGCCTGCCTCGCACCCCCGATCTCCATACGCGCCGCGCCTGCAACCCGCAAGAATGACTCGCCTGCCACAAAGCGCGGCGCCCCGGCCAGGAGGACGGGGCGCCGTCAAGAACTCGATGGGATTCCGTCGGGCCGCCGCGATCCGTCGCGGCGGCCCGACGGTGTCGAGATCAATCAGGGGCAGGACCAGGGCGCCTGCGGCAACGGCAGGATCTTCGTGCCAGCGGGGAGAACGACCTGCCACCAGCAGGGCAGCACCAGGCCGCCCGGCAGGGGCAGGACGACCGGGCCCTTGCCGCCAAATACGGAAACACAGCCGTAGATCTTCAGCAGGTCGATCTGGGCGTTGACCGCGTCGGCGTTGGCCGCGTGGCCGGCCGGGA
>JAAYZO010000763.1 GCA_012514865.1 Lentisphaerota bacterium
CGAGCCGCTTCATACGATGCTTCTGGGCCCTCGACCGCGACCTGGCCAACGCCCGGCACTACCCGGCCATCAGTTGGCTGAACAGCTACAGCGAGTACCTCGCCGAGATCGGCGCCTGGTGGCAGCACGAGGACCCGGAGTGGCGGCGTCACCGCGATGCCCTGATGACCCTCCTGCAGGAGGAGGTCAAGCTGCAGCGCATCGCCCGCCTGGTCGGTCCGGATGCCCTGCCGGATTCGCAGCGCCTGACGCTGTTTGTGGCGGATGTCGTCAAGAATGCCTTCCTGCAGCAGAACTCCTTCGACCAGGTCGACATGTACTGCTCGCCGGGCAAGCAGATCTGGATGATGCGGCTGCTGGTGGAGTTCTCCGAGCGCGCCCTGCGCCTGGTGCGCAGCGGCGCCACCCTGGCCGACATCCGCGGGATGGGCTGCGTCGAAGCGATGGTGCGCATGAAGAGCACCGTACCCAACGGCGACGAGGCGGCGATGGCGGCCCTGGCCGAGACCGTCGACCGTGAGTTGAGCCAGTTGGAGAGGAGATTCGCCTGATGCGGGTCGCGGGCTTGGAATATCGCGGGGTGCGTGAGATCAACGGGCCCCTGGTCTTCGTCGATGGCGTCACCGGCGTCGGTTTCGACGACCTCGTCGAGATCACCGATGCCGACGGCCAGCAGCGCCTCGGCCAGGTCCTGGACGTCAGCGCCAAGGCGGCGGTCATCCAGGTCTTCGGCGGCACTCAGTCGCTGAGCAACAGCGCCACCCGCCTGCGCTTCCTCGGCACGGCCCTGCAGGTGCCGGTCAGCCGCGAGATGCTCGGGCGTGTCTTCGACGGCCTGGGCCGGCCGAAAGATGGCCTCCCGGAGGTCCTCAGCCACGACCGCCGTGATGTCCATGGCCTGCCGATCAACCCCTACGCGCGGCGCTACCCGCGCGACTTCGTCCAGACCGGCATCAGCTCGATCGACCTGATGAATACCCTGGTGCGCGGCCAGAAGCTGCCGATCTTCTCGGGCAACGGCCTGCCGCACAACCGCATCGCGGCGCAGATCGCCCGGCAGGCCCGACTCCTCTCCGAGGAGGTCGAGTTCGCCATCGTCTTCGCCGCCATGGGCGTCAAGTACGACGTCGCGCGCTTCTTCATCGACTCGTTCGAACGCAGCGGCGTGATCAGCAACGTGGCCATGTTCCTGAGTCTGGCCGACGATCCCTCGGTCGAACGCCTGGTCACGCCGCGCAGCGCCCTGACCCTGGCCGAGTACCTGGCCTTCGAGGAGGACATGCATGTCCTGGTGATCATGACCGACATGACCAACTACTGCGAGGCCCTGCGCGAGATCGCCACCGCCCGCAGCGAGATACCGAGCCGCAAGGGCTACCCCGGCTACCTCTACAGCGACCTGGCCAGCATGTACGAACGCGCCGGCCGCCTCGAGAGTCGCGAGGGCTCGATCACGCAGATGCCCATCCTGACCATGCCCAGCGACGACATCAGCCACCCGATACCGGACCTCACCGGCTATATCACCGAGGGCCAGATCGTCCTCGAACGCGACCTCTTCCAACGCGGCGTCTACCCGCCGGTGGCCGGGCTGCCCTCGCTGTCGCGACTGATGAAGGACGGCATCGGCAAGGGCCGCACCCGCGACGACCACCCGCACGTCGCCTCGCAGCTCTTCGCGGCCTACTCAAGGGTCAAGGACATCCGCGCCCTGGCCAGCGTCATCGGCGAGGAGGAACTCAGCCCGACCGACAAGCTCTTCATGAAGTTCGGCCAGCAGTTCGAGGGCACCG
Source organism: Lentisphaerota bacterium (assembly GCA_012514865.1). Taxonomy (GTDB): domain Bacteria; phylum Verrucomicrobiota; class Lentisphaeria; order Oligosphaerales; family JAFGRS01; genus JAGVUW01. The sequence goes on from JAAYZO010000763.1 coordinate 1,794, forward strand.
TCATCGCGCAGGGCGAGTTCGAGAACCGCAGCATCGAGCAGAGCCTTCAGCTCGGCTGGGAATCCCTCAAGGTCCTGCCGCGCAGCGAGCTGTACCGCGTCACCGAGGAGGAGCTGAGCCGCTATTACGACGAGCCGGCCGCGGCGGCCCCTGCTGGGGAGGGCCCGCGATGAGCCGACTGAATGTCGCGCCGACGAAGAGCAGTCAGATCGTGCTGCGCCGCGACCTGGCCATGGCCAGCGAGGGCTTTACCCTGCTCGAGCAGAAGCGCGAGATTCTGGTGATGGAGCTGATGCGCCTGGTGGACCGCGTGCAGGTCGTTCAGAGCGCCGTCGAGGAATGCCGCGAGCGCGCCTACGCAACCCTGCGCAAGGCCATCGCCCGCAATGGCTACCACCGCATGCGCAACATCGGCGTCGGCATCCACTACGAGCATAAGGTGCGCACCGAGGCGCGTGTCATCGCCGGCATCCGCGTGCCGCGGGTGACTGTCGAGCATGGCCAGTTCTCTGGCCAGTACGGCTTCGTCGGCACCGACTCGCTGGTGGACCTGACGATGCGCGACTTCCTGGCCCTCCTCGAGGCGGTCGGACACCTGGCCGAGCTGGAATCCGCGGTCTGGCTCCTGGCCCGCG
>JAAYZO010000090.1 GCA_012514865.1 Lentisphaerota bacterium
ACCCCTCCAGGGTGCATGGCGTGCAATCCGCGTTTCCGGGGGTCGTGCTGCGCGCGACCCCCGGCTACGATCTGGCACCCCTCCAGGGTGACCGAGTGAGCGCCGCCGCGATCTTCAAACAGCCCTGTGGACCCACCGGGAGCCCTCGACAATCACCAAATCCCCTGCAGATTACCCCGGATGGAGCCTCGCCGGACGAGCGTTGCCCCGCACCCACGGGCGCCCGTCTGAAGAAACCCTCCAGAGGGCAGGGGCCCATAGGCGCGTGGTGCGCCGGGATCAGGAGAGCCATGATGAGCACAAGCAGGGATGCCCGCGACGCGATCTGGAACAAGCCCGGTGAGCTGCCCCTGCCGCCGCAGGCACAGAACCAGCCCTCGGCAGGCGACGCCGCGATACTGGTCCTGCACGACTCCTCGCGGCCGGCGGCCGGCGCTGTCCTCGAGGCGACCGTCCTGGCCGCCCTCGGCCACATGGGCATGCCCTACGTGACCTGGGACCTCGCGGCAGAGGCACTGCCCGAGGCCGTCGCCCGGAGCCACGCCCTCATCCTCCTGGCCCAGGAGGACCTGGGGCCATCCCTGACGGAAGCCTCTGCGAGCGCGGCGGTGGCCGCCCTCGAGGACGGCGTCGGCCTCGTCAGTCTGGATCCCGCCATCGGCGCCTACCCGCCGGCGCTGCGGGACCGTCTCGGCCTCCAGGCCGGGCGAACCGGCGAGACGGACGGGGTCCGATTCCCATCCGGCGGGCACTTCATCCGGGCCTGGCGTGACGACGCGGAGACAGTGGCTTTCCGGAAAGCCGTGCCCTGCCAGGAACTGGGCGGCAGCGGTGATGCCATCCTCCTGACCGCCAACGGCAAGGGCACCATCCTGCGGGCCGGAACCGCCGGACGCGGCCGCTTTGCCTGGCTCGGGCTCTCGCCGCGGGTCTGGCTGCCCGACAGCCTCGGACATGCCTGGGGGCTCGATGACGTCTTCTGGCGCAGCCTCGTCTGGGCCGCGCGCAAGCCCTTTGTGATGAAGGCGATGCCGCCGTTCAGGACGATGCGATTTGACGACTGCTCTGGCTTCGGCAGTCTGTGGTGGATCATCGGACACGCCAACTCCCTCGGCATCCCCCACCCGGAGCCGCTGAAGCGCATCATCAACCGCCAGTTCGGCGGGCAGGCGTCGGTCCTGCGTCACTTCGATTACGTCGCGGCTCTGAACGAGTTCGACTGGCGCGCCGAGACGTCGCTCTTCATGGAGAACGTCACCGAGGAGGACTGGCCGCACCTGAAACGCCTCCACGATCAGGGCGGCGTGCAGGTGTCGGTGCACTCGTTCGCCGATGGGTACGATGAGCACGGCTCCTGGTACTCACGCTTCATCACCCACCGCGGTGTCGAGGTGCTCACCGACAAGGGCGTCGAGTTCCGCTACTGCCTCGCCCCCGCCGACGTCACCGGCTTCCTGCAGACCCACGACGCCAGCAAGACGCCGTACCGCATCGCACGCTTCTCCGATGCCGAACTCGAAGCGAACTTCGCCAGGCTGGACGCCATCTGGCAGCGGCGCGGCATCACCCCGGGGGTGACCCACAACATGCACTGGCGCAATATGCCGTCCAATGCCCTCCCGTTCGCAAAGCGCCGTGGACAGGTGCTCAGCATGTGCAGCACGCGCTGCAACTACGTGCACGCCGACCCCGATGCCTTCCTGTGGCGGAAACTCCCCTACGGCAATGGCGGCATGTTCCTGGACTACCTGCCCATACCCGAGGACGCGACCGGCGTCGAACCGACCGACTTCTTCCAGGTCGTCAGCCACGTCCGTTCCCTGAGCGCCGATGACCCGTTCCAGGATTCGGCGGATATCTCGCGCTGCCGGAAGCCCGCCATACCGGGCCTATGCACCCACCGTGACCTCGACCTCATGGCCGAGTCCATGGTCCGTGAGACGAAACTCGGCCTGCAGAGCCTGTTCTTCGCGTGTCCGATGACGCACGAGATGAACCTCGCCACCCTCACCGGCGACGAGTGGCGCAGCGTCCTGCGGGCCGTGGGGAAAGGCCTGGCGCGCTACCCGACGATGCCGGCCCTCTACGACGAGATCGCCATGGCCGCGCGCAGCAAATGCGAGACGCACATCGCCTGCGCCCGCCGCGACCACGGCCGTGTCACCCTCGATCTGACCGGGAGAGCCCAGTCAACCGTATGGTTGTACGTGTTCACCGATGACGCCGACGGTTGCAACCAGCGCCTCGAAAAGGTCCCGCCATTCACCGGCTGCACCACCCTCACCGTAGGCTAGCCGTCTGCTCTGAGTCTCGGGCGAGGCCATCCCCGTTCTGGGGGGCTCGCCCGGCTGACAACTGAAGACCACCAAGAGGCCTCACGCTGGAACCCGTGCGGACCGCCACGCCCTCGCGGATGCTCCCTTCTGACGGTGATCGTCTGAGCACTTGGATGGCGCTATATCATCCGCTATAGTCCAGGTCATAGGCATTTGCTATCCAAACGGGGGGGGGGCGGCTCGCGCGCATGGCGTTCGGAATGACAGACGACTATCCCGAACAGATCAAGAGTCTGCGGGCGAAGCTGGGCCTGACGCAAGTCGCCCTGGCCGAACGCCTGGGAGTCTCCTTTCCGACGGTGAACCGGTGGGAGAACGGGAAGTCGCGCCCGTCGCAGTTGTCGTGGCAGGCCATCCTCGATCTCAGCAAGGAAGAGGGAGACGACGAGCACGTCGAACCTGCGACGGTCGCGGAGCCGGAGCCGCCTCCCTACACCGCCGAGCCGCCCCTTCTGGACTTCACCGCCAAGCCGGACGTGGTCCGTGTGCTGGTCGAAGGTGAACGCCTCTCGTTCGGCCATCTGGCCAACCCCACCTTCGCCACCGAGATATCGAGCATCGACCCGCTGCCGCACCAGCGCATCGCGGTCTATGACCGGATGCTGCAGCACGCCCGGTTGCGCTTTCTGCTGGCTGACGACGCGGGCGCGGGCAAGACGATCATGACGGGCCTGTACGTGCGCGAGATGCTGTCGCGTCGGCTCTTGTCGCGCGTGCTGATCGTGCCACCGGCTGGCCTGGTCGGCAACTGGCAGCGGGAACTGCAGGTTCTGTTCAATCTGCCATTCCGCATCGTCACCGGGCAGGATGCAAAGAACGGGAATCCCTTTGCTGGCCCCGGCAGCGATCGCGTCATTATCAGTGTCGATACGCTGGCGGGTGAACGCGTCCTCGCGCGGCTGGCCGAAGATGCCGTCGAGCCTTACGAGCTGGTCGTCTTCGACGAAGCGCACAAGCTCGCCAGTGACCGCAGCAACGACTTCCGCATCCGAAGGACATCCCGCTACAAACTGGCCGAGGCCCTCGCGGGTGTCTACACCGGCGACAAGGGATGGTCTCTGCCATGGCATGCCCACCACCTCCTTCTTCTGACCGCCACGCCGCACATGGGCAAGGACTACCCGTACTACGCGCTCTGGCGGCTGCTCGAACCCGACGTCCTGACGACGTTCGAGGCCTTCGAGCACTTCCCGCCCGAGCGACGGCAGCACTACTTCATTCGCCGCACCAAGGAGGAGATGGTCCGTCTGGACGGGCAGCCTCTGTACCCGATCCGGCAATGCGACACCCTCGGGTTCCAGCTTTCCGCTGGCGAAGTCGGTGAGCAGCGTCTCTACGACGAGACCACCGAATACCTGCGCCACGTCTACAACAAGGCCAAGGTACTCAACCAGTCCGCCGCCCGCCTGGCCATGGGGGTGTTCCAGCGCCGTCTGGCCAGTTCAACCTATGCGCTGCTGTGTTCCTTCAAACGTCGCCTCGGCAAGCTGGACCAGATCATCGAGGACATCCAGGCTGGACGACTCACCATCGAGCAGTTGCTCACCCTTCAGCGCCGGATCAAAGAGGACGACGATGTCTTCGAGTCGAAGGCGGCCGACGAGGAGAGCACCAACGAGGGGGTCGAGGAGAATGAGGCCGCCGAAGACACGCTGCTCCATGGAGTCATCGCCGAGTCCCTGGCGGAACTCCTTGCGGAACGCGAACAGGTCGTCGCCCTTCGCAACCTCGCCCAGCATGTCTACGACGCCGGAGTCGAGTCCAAGTTCGACCGACTGCGTGAGGTGATCACGGACAGCCGCTACGTCCAGGAGAAGATGCTCATCTTCACCGAGCATCGCGACACCATGGACTTCCTGGTGCGCCGACTTGGTGGTATGGGATACGCGGGGCACATCGCCCAGATCCACGGCGGCATGCACTTCACGGAGCGCCAGGAGCAGATCGAGCGTTTCCGACTTCCCGCCGCCGAGGGGGGCGCGCGGTTGATGGTCTGTACCGACGCCGCCGCCGAGGGCGTGAACCTGCAGTTCTGCTGGATCATGGTCAACTATGACATTCCATGGAACCCGGCCCGGCTCGAGCAGCGCATGGGACGGATTCACCGCTACGGGCAGAAGCACGACCCCGTGTGCATCGTCAACCTGGTGGCTCCGGCAACGCGTGAGGGCCAGGTGCTCAAGAGGCTGCTCGACAAGCTGGAGAAGATCCGTAAGCAGCTCAAGTCCGACAAGGTCTTCGACAGCATCGGCCGCGTGTTCGTGGGCGTCTCGATCAAGGACTACATGGAGCGGGCGCTGCGGGACGGAGCCGAGGCCGTGGCCGAGGAACTCGACGGCCAGTTGACCAAGGAACAGGTCAAGGCCATCGAGGAACGCGAGCGCCGCCTCTATGGCGATGGCGGGGACGTCAAGAGAGAATTGCCGCGCCTGCGCGAGGGAATCGAGCATGAAACGTTCTTCCGCCTGCTCCCCGGCTATGTCCGCCGCTTCGTGGAATCCGCCGCCCCGCAGGTCGGCATCGACGTGGACGGCGATCTCGGAGCGACGTTCCAGCTCGTCCCTGCCAGGAAGGGGGCGGCCGATCCATTGTTCGAAGCCATGGACGCCTATCCGCCTACAATGTCGCGGCACCTTTCCGTCCAGCGCCCGGATGACCGGCAGTCCTGCATCTGGATGCATCCCGGCGAGCCGGTCTTCGAGCGTTTCCGCGAACTGGTGCGACAACGGCTGGGGCGGGACGCCCTCCGGGGTGCCGTCTTTGTCGATCCCACGGCGGACAAACCCTACCTCTTCCACCTGGCCCGCCTGACTGTGGTACGGAAAGCCGATCCCGAGATCGCCGATCTGGCGCACGAGGAAACCGTCGTGTGTCGTCTGGTCGGAGTCCGTCAGACCGAAGGGGCGGACATCGCGGTATGCCCCGTGGAACACCTGCTGCTCCTGCGTGGCGGCGAAGGGCTGCCGCCGCAGGCCCAG
>JAAYZO010000764.1 GCA_012514865.1 Lentisphaerota bacterium
ACCCGCACCGGCTCGGAGAAGCCCCCGCCGGGCTCGATGCGGACCGCCCAGGTGCCGCTCTGATCGCGCGTCTCCGGGGTGCCGCCGACCAGATTGCAGAGGATGTACAGGGTGTGGTCCGGGGTGATATGCAGCCGGGGGTGGCCGATGTAGCCGCTCGGGCGCAGCGGCCCGCAGGTCTCGCCTCCCGCCAGGACCTGGTGCCGCTCGACCAGGACGCCGTCCGCGAGAATCCCATAGAACATCCGCCAGTCGCGCCGGATGTCCGGGAAGTGCCCGTCGCGCAGGCGCGGGTGGATGGGCTCCTTCTGCCAGACCAAGTGGACGCGGCCATCCGGGGCCAGCCAGGAGTCGCCCATGCCGATGGTGCCGCCGTCGTCCATGGTGTCGTCGATGACGACCCACTCCGAGAACGGCGTCGTGGTGATATCGGGCGTCCAGGCGCAGTGCAGCTTGCGCATGCGCCAGCCCCAGCGGTTGCGGCCCCAGGTCTCGGTCTGCGCCGGGTCGATGCGGTTCCAGATGTTGTACGGCGACGGGCCGATCATCCAGGCCCGGCGGTCGCTGAGGATGGCGTTGGCGTAGTTCACCGGGCTGCGGGCGCCCTGCACCGAGTAGCGCGGATCCTCGGCCGCCGGCCACAGCACCCGCCCGGTGCGCCACTGCCGGTCGCGGCCGAGGAAGGCCCAGCAGGACTGCGTGCCGGCCGACTGCTGGAAGAGGATGAACTCGCCGTTCACGCCGTCGGCCGCGAAGGCGCGGTAGGAGTGATCGGTGAAGGGCGGCGCCTCGGCCCAGGCCGGCACCATCGAACGCGGCGGCAGCTCCGGCCGGGCCGGGTCGAACTCGAGGAACGCCGGCCGGGCCGGCCCGCCGGTCGGCGTGACCTCCGCCCCGGGTGTCAGCAGCACCGGCGGCGCCAGGGTCGGATTCACCGAGAGCACGAGGCGGCCGGCGCCGACGCCCAGCGGGCAGGGCTCACGCGTGCGCTCGGCCTCGTCACGCTGGCAGAGCCGCCAGCCGCCGCCGGCGGTGCTCTCGTAGAGCGCCCAGCGCGCGTTGTTCAGCGGCGCCACGCCGGGCACCGCCTCGAAGGCGCTGACGAACAGGCGCTCGCCAAGGCGCACGATCTGGCTGCTCCCCGAACCCCAGAACATCCCCGAGCCGTTGTTCGTCAGCGTGTACTCGGGCAGCGGACAGACGACGCTCTGCGCCTCGACCTGGACCTCGAAGGGGGCCGGCGACGGCGACGCCGCACCACCCGCCGCCAGCCCCAGCGCCGCCAGGACCGCCGCGCCGCCTGACCTGACGAGACTGGGTCCGTTCATGCGTCGCCTCCTCAGACCGCCGAACGACCGACGACCGACCCCCGAGGCCCGACATCCGACGCCGGGACTCAGGACTACGGGACCACGGGACTACGGGACTACCGGACTACGGGACCACGGGACTCCGGACTCCGGCCTCCGGACTCCGGCCTCCGGACTCCGGCCTCCCTGCTCCGCGCTCCCAGCTCCCCGCGCCCCTCACCCCAGGACGGCGACCGGCTCGGCGGCACGCTGCGGCTGACGCACCAGGGCCATGGCAAGCGCGAACACCAGGACCTGGCACACCGCCGTCGCCAGAAACGGCGCCCGGATGCTGCAGCACTTGCCCAGCCAGCCCCCGAGGAAGGGCCCGACCGCCAGGCCCAGCATGCTGATCGAACCGGCGAAGCCGAAGGCCTTCCCCATGCTGTGCCGCGGCGCGGCCTGGCGGATGAAGGCGTTCGCCGCCGGCATCATGCCGGCCACCGCGAAGCCGAACACGATGCGGATGCCGTAGAGGGCCGCCAGGCTCGGTGCATAGGCCGTCAGCACCGAGGTCAGTGCCGCCAGCGAGGCGCTGGCCATCAGCACGCGTCGGTGCCCCCAGCGGTCGCCGAAGTGCCCCAGCAGTCCGGCACCGCAGGCGCCGCTCAGCGAGGCGATGCCGATGACCATCCCCGTGGTGCGGTCCTTCAAGGCCTCACCGGCCGGACCGAGGATATCCTGGACCAGCAGCGGGAAGATCGGCCCCGCGATCGAGTTGCTCAGGCGTACCGCCACGAGCACCACGACCGCCGTCACAAAGCCGGCGCTCAGGAGCAGCCGCAGCATGCCCTCACCGGCCGACGACCGCGACGGCGACGGCTCGCGACGGAAGTTCTCCTGGCAGAAGAAGAGCACCAGGAGCCCGCCGATCAGCAGGATCGCCGCGCCGGCACGGAAGGCGCCGCGGTACCCCCAGGCCGAGGCCACCACACCGCCGACCAGGGGACCGACACAGTTGCCGAACATCACCGCCGCCTGCATCATCCCCAAGGCAAAGCCGCTGCGGCGCTCCGGGACGACACTGGCCACCAGGGTGATGCTGGCCGAGACCGTCCCCGTCAGGGTGCCCTGCAGCAGTCGCAGGACCATCAGGTCGCCCACGCTGCGCGCCAGCGACATCCCCACCATCACCGCCGCACCCCCGATCATCGAGCGCACCACCATCGACTTGCGACCATAGCGGTCCGCCAGGATGCCCCAGATCGGCGCGAAGACCGCCAGGGTCACCCCCGAGGCGCCCTGCAGCAGGCCGGCCCACCAGGCCTGGTCAGCCTGATTCGTGACGCCGAGGTCGGCCAGGAAGAACGGCATGAAGGGGAAGGCCAGGCTGAAGCCCATGATCGAGACGATCTGGGCCACAAAGGCCGCAACAAACGTGCGTTTCCAAGCAGTCATTCCTGCCCCTCTCCTGCCGGGATACACCTCCGGCAGGGGGTTGTCGTGGTCGTTCACCGAGATGGGTCAACCGTAGGCGCAATAAAGCCCCGCGAGACGGCACCGTCAAACCCGACCGGCCACGGCGCAAGCCGCGCCGGCGCGGCGATGGGGCGCACGGGGAACAAGGGACACAAAGGACAGAAGGGACAAAGGGGCCGCACGGCAGGCTGAGAGTCTGCGACAGGACGGCGCACGCAACGACGCGACCTCTCTTGCGAGCGTTCGGTGTCGCGCAGGGCTGTTTGAAGATCGCGGCGGCGCTCACTCGGTCACCCTGGAGGGGTGCCAGATCGTAGCCGGGGGTCGCGCGCAGCCCGACCCCCGGAAACGCGGATTGCACGCCATGCACCCTGGAGG
>JAAYZO010000765.1 GCA_012514865.1 Lentisphaerota bacterium
CGAATCCGACGCCATGGAGATGCGTTTCCCGGTCTATGTGCATGGCCAGGACACGATGATCCCGGTCTGCGGGATGGTGCGGCCCGAGGAGACGCGTGCCGAGGTGACGGTGGTGGTGCCGGAGGCGCGTCGGCCGGAGTCGGCGCGCCTGGAGGTGCGCTTCTCGCCGTCGCTGGCGATGGCCATGGTCGACGCCTTGCCCTATCTGGTCGCCTATCCGTATGGCTGCACCGAGCAGACCCTCAACCGCTTCCTGCCGACGGTGCTGACGCAGCGTGTGTTGCAGCGCCTCGGGGTCTCGCTCGAGGAGATCCGGGCGCACCGTTCCAACCTCAACGCCCAGGAACTCGGCGCGCCCGCCGAGCGCGCCGCGCAGTGGCGTCGCGGCGACCCCGAGCCGGTGTTCGACGAGGCGGCGGTGGCGGCGATGGCCCGTGATGGCGTCGAGGCCCTCGTCGCCATGCAGCTCGGCGACGGCGGCTGGGGCTGGTTCAGCGGCTGGGGCGAGCGCAGCTCGGCGCACACCACGGGCACCGTCGTGCATGGCCTGCAGGTGGCCCTCGAGAATGACCTGGCCGTCCCCGCCGAGGTGCTCCGGCGCGGCGTCGAGTGGCTGCGCGGCTATCAGTCCGAGCAGGTGCGGCTCCTGCGTCACGCCGAGCAGGACCCGCCCCGTGAGCCCCGCAAGGCCTACGCCGACAACCTCGATGCCATGGTCTATGGCGTCCTCGCCGATGCCGATGTCGTCGACGAGGCCATGCGCGAGTACCTCTACCGCGACCGTACCCGCCTCTCGCTCTACGGCCTGGCGCTGTACGGCCTGGCCCTGCAGCGCCAGGCGCAGCCCGAGAAGCTGGCGATGGTCCTGCGCAACCTGAGCCAGTTCGTCGAGCGTGACGCCGAGAACCAGACCGCCTGGCTGAACCTCGGCCGTGACAACCCGTGGTGGTGCTGGTACGGCAGCGACATCGAGGCCCAGGCCGCCTACCTGAAGCTGCTCTGCGCCGCTGAGCCCCGCAACGAGATCCTGCCCTGGATCGTCAAGTACCTCCTTAACAACCGCAAACACGCGACCTACTGGAACAGCACCCGCGATACGGCCCTCTGCGTCGAGGCCTTCGCCGACTACCTCCGCACCTCCGGCGAGGACCGCCCGGACATGACCGTCACCCTGGCCCTCGACGGCAAGGTCCGCCATGAGGTCACGATCACCCCGCAGAACCTCTTCACCATCGACAATGCCATGGTGATCGCGGGGGCGGACCTGACCACCGGCGAGCACCGCCTCACCCTCACCAAGACGGGCCGCGGGCCGCTCTACTGGAACAGCTACCTGAGCTACTTCACCCTGGAGGACCCGATTCCCCGCGCCGGCCTCGAGGTCAGGGTCGAACGCGCCCTCTACCGGCTGGTCCGCGATGACCGCCAGGTCGCGACTGCCGGCGCCCAGGGCCAGGTCCTGCAGCAGCGCGCCGAGCACTACCGCCGTGAGCCGCTCGGCGCCGACGGCGCCGTGACGAGCGGCGACCTCATCGAGGTCGAGATGGTGGTCGAGAGCAAGAACGACTACGAGTACATCGTCCTGGAGGACTTCAAGGCCGCCGGCACCGAGCCGGTCGACCTGCGCAGCGGCTACAACGGCAACGAACTCGGCGCCTATGTCGAGTTCCGCGACGAACGCACGGCCTTCTTCCTGCAGCGCCTGGCGCAGGGCCGGCACAGCCTCTCGTACCGCCTGCGCGCCGAGACGCCGGGGCGCTTCAGCGCCCTGCCGGCGACGATACGGGCGATGTACGCGCCGGAGCTGCGCGGCAACTCCGACGAGAACAAACTCGCGATCGAGGACGCCCCGCCGGCGGCGAGGTAGCCCCGCGAGGCGGCGGCGCGGCGCCCCAGCCGCGCCGGGGGATGAGGATTGTCTCTCGCCAAGCCGCAGAGAACGCCAAGAAGAGCGGAGGGGAGAAGACGGGGGTGCGCCGGGGGCCCGGCTGTGGCGGCGGCCATCCCCGGCCGCCGCCGCGTGGGCGCCACGAGCCGCGTTGCGCTCCCCTGAGCGCTGCCGGCGCCCGGGGAGTCCACGGGCGGCGCCGTGGACCTGCTTGCGGCGCCGCCTGACCCGCCTGACCCGCCTGACCCGCCTGACCCGTCCACGCGCGTGCCGGACCATCCGCCTCCGCCCCGCGGCTGGAGGGCCTGCCGCCCGGGCGCTATAGTGCACGGCATCGGCCTGCGTGCTCTCGCCGCGACCTCGGAGGCCGTTGACGCCGGTGGCCGGCGGGGTGTCGTGCCGGGCCGGGCGGCGGGGTGCGGTGCCGGGTCGCTCAGGAGCGTGCTGACGGTGGAGACCGTTCTGGAATTCTGCGACGTCTCGAAGCGTTTCGGGCCGATTGTGGCAGCCGATCACGTCTCGCTGAGTGTCCGTCGCGGCGAGATCTTCTCGCTGCTCGGCCCCAGCGGCTGCGGCAAGACGACGCTGCTGCGCATGGTGGCGGGCTTCGAGCGCCCGGACTCCGGGCGCGTGCTGCTCAACGGCGTCGACATCACCGACCTGCCGCCGAACGAGCGTCAGGCCAACACCGTCTTTCAGAACTACGCCCTCTTCCCGCACCTGACCGTGCGCGAGAACATCGCCTACGGCCTGCGCATTGCCCGCTGGTCGAAGCCGCGCATTGACGACGCCGTCGACCGCATGCTGGCGATGATCCAGTTGCGCGACCACGCGCACAAGCGCCCGGCGTTGCTGAGCGGCGGTCAGAAGCAGCGCGTGGCGATCGCGCGGGCCCTGGTGCTGCAGCCGCAGGTCCTGCTGCTCGACGAGCCCCTGGCGGCGCTGGACCTGAAGTTGCGCCAGCGCATGCTCATCGAGCTGGATGTCATCCACGACGAGGTCGGCATCACCTTTCTCTACGTCACGCACGACCAGGGCGAGGCCATGAGCCTCAGCGACCGCATCGGGGTGATGAACGCCGGCCGCATCGAGCAGGTCGGCACCCCGGTCGAGGTCTACGAGGCGCCCGAGAGCAGCTTCGTGGCGGCCTTCATCGGCGACACCAACTTCTTCGAGGGCGCCGTGGCGGAGGTCACCGCGGCCGACTACCTGGTCCTGCGCCCGGAGGGCTTCCCCGAGGTCGTCTGCTACAACGACAAACGCCTCCGGCCCGGCGATCCGGTCCACCTCAGCGTGCGCCCGGAGAAGTTCCGCATCCAGCGCGAGCGGCCCGCCGCGCAGCCCCTGCACAACTGCCTCCCCGGCGTCGTCGAGGATGTCATCTACCTCGGCGACCGCACCAAGTACCGCGTCCGCATCGAGGACACCTTCATCACCGTCTACCGACAGCACAACCGCTTCCTGCTCGACGAACGGCCGATCACCTTCCGCGAGACGGTCTGGATCACCTGGCATGCCGACGACGGCTACATCCTCGCCCAGTACCGCGCCGCCGACGAGGAGCTCCTGCCGCTGCCGGCGGAGTCGACCGGCGAGCTGACCCCGAATCTGCCGGCCGACGCCGCGACCGCGAAAGCCGAGGGCTGAGCCATGAGGCCACGCTCGCGCTGGGCCGAAGTGCTGGTGACGCTGCCCTCGTTCGCCTGGCTGGCGCTGCTCTTCGTGATACCGGCCCTGGTGGTCTTCGCCATGGCCCTCAAGCCGGTGGATTCCTACGGCGGCATCGGCGCCGGCTGGACCCTGGAGACCCTGCGTCATCTCGGCAACCCGAACTACCCGGGGATCATCTGGCGGACGGTCTGGATGAGCCTGGTGGCGACGGTCCTCTGCGTCCTCCTGGCCCTGCCCATGGCCTACGTCATGGCCCGCGCCGCCGTGCACTGGCGGCGCCTGCTGGTGCTCCTGGTGGTGGTGCCCTTCTGGACGAGTTTTCTGGTGCGGACCTTCGCCTGGAAGGCCCTCCTGCATCCCGAGGGCCTGATCAAGCGCGTCCTGGCCGGCGTCGGCCTGGTCGATCCCGGGACCTCGCTGCTGTACCGCGCCGAGGCCGTGCTTCTGGTCATGATCTACACCTCGCTGCCCTTCGCCATCCTGCCGCTGTATGCGGCGGCCGAGAAGTTCGACTTCAACCTCATCGCCGCGGCTCGCGACCTGGGCGCGAGCAAGTTCCGGGCCTTCCGCACCGTCTTTCTGCCGGGGGTGCAGCGCGGCCTGGTGAATGCCTTCCTGATGGTCTTCATACCCTGCCTGGGCTCGTATGTGATCCCCGATCTGATGGGCGGCACCAGCGCCGAGATGATCGGCAACAAGATCGCGCAGCGCACCTTCCTCGACCGCAACCTCCCGCACGCCAGTGCGCTGTCGGCGCTGCTGACACTGGCGGTGGTCATACCCCTGGGAGTGGGCTTCGTGCTGCAGGCGCGCCGCGGCGAGGCCAGGCCGGGTCGTGATGGGGAGGGCAGCGGCCGGTGAAACGCAGCGTCGTTCCCTACGTCATTACCGCGGCGGTGCTGGTCTTCCTCTACCTGCCGGTGCTGGTCCTCATCGCCAACTCCTTCAACGCCTCGCGTTTCGGTGGCCAGTGGGAGGGCTTCTCGCTGCACTGGTACCAGCGCCTGATGGACCGCCGCGAGATCTGGCATGCCCTCGGCAACACCCTCCTCATCGCCGTTTCGGCCACGGCAGTGTCGACGGTCCTGGGCACGACCGCGGCCCTGGCCCTGCACCACTGGCGCGGCGGCCTGCAGCAGGCCCACTACGCCCTCGTCTACCTGCCCCTGGTGGTGCCCGAGATCCTCACCGGCATCAGCCTGCTGCTCTTCTTCGTGGCCCTCGGCGTCCAGCTCGGCCTGACCACCATCTTCCTGGCCCACGTCTCGTTCTGCATCAGCTACGTGGCCATGGTCGTGCTGGCACGCCTGCAGGACTTCGACTACGCCCTGCTCGAGGCCGCCCACGACCTCGGCGCCAACTGGTGGCAGGCCGCCACCTCGGTGCTGCTGCCCCTCCTGGCACCCGGCATCGTGGCCGGGGCTCTGCTCGCCTTCACCCTCTCCATCGATGACTTCGTCATCAGCTTCTTCGTTGCCGGACCCGGCGCGACGACGCTGCCCATACGCATCTACAGCATGATCAAGCACGGCGAGCCGCCCCTGATCAACGCGTTGTCAACCCTGCTCATCGTGGTTACATTTGCCGCGGTCTGGGCCAGCCAGGAACTGATTAAGGACAGGAGACCGTCATGAGCCGTTGGCTGTACATCGTTCTCGCGGGCGCCTTCGTCCTGGCTCTGGCCGGTTGCCGGCGCGACGCCGGCAATGTCCTCCACGTCTACACCTGGGCCGACTACATCAAGCCGGAACTCGTGGAGCGCTTCGAGACGGAACAGGGCTGCCGGGTCGTCATCGATACCTTCGACTCGAATGAGTCCATGTACGCCAAACTCAAGGCCGGGGCCTCCGGCTACGACGTCATCTTCCCGAGCAGCTACATGGTCCGCCTCATGCACGAGCAGGGCATGCTCCAGCCCCTCGACAAGACCCGGCTCCCGAACCTCGCCAACCTCGACCCCGAGTACCTCTCGATCGCCATGGACCCGACCTGCGACCACAGCGTGCCCTACATGCTGACCTACACCGGCGTGGGCTACCTGCAGAGCCGCGTCAAGGACTTCGACCCGAGCTGGACCCTGTTCGACCGCGCCGACCTGCGCGGCCGCATCACCATGCTCAACGACATGCGCGAGACCATCGGCGCTGCCCTCAAGTTCCTCGGCTTCAGCCTCAATACCAAGGACGAGGCACAGCTCGAGGCCGCCCGCGATGTCGTCATCCGCTGGAAGAAGAACCTCGCCAAGTTCGAGAACGAGCAGTACAAGACCGGCATCGCCAGCGGTGAGTTCGTCATGGTCCATGGCTACAGCGGTGACCTCTTCCAGGTCGCCGAGGAAAATGACGACATCGCCTTCGCCCTGCCCCGCGAGGGCTTCTCCATCTCCTGCGACGATATGGTCATCCCCAAGGATGCCCCCAACGCCGCCCTGGCCCTGGCCTTCATCAACTTCCTGCATGACCCCCAGGTCGCCGCCGAAAACACCGAGTTCATCTCCTACCTCTGCCCCAACAAGGCCAGCTATGAACTCCTCCCCGAGGAGGTCCGGCAGGACCCGGTGCTCTTCCCGCCGCCCGAGGTCAGGGCCCGCGGCGAGGTCATCGCCGACCTCGGCGAGGCCAACCGCCTCTACACCCGCATCTGGGACCAGATCAAGGCCGCCAAGTGAGCCGCCAGGGCTGATCGAGGATCGCGTCCGCGCAAAAGATCCGCTTGAAACAGAACTCGTTCCGAAGTAGTATATGCAAGTCAGCGCAGAGTCCCATCCGGTGTGTGTCTCGTGGGCGTCCTCTCGGCAGTCTGCAACGAGTGAAGGAGTCAGCACGATGCCAGTATCGAGCCGCCATTCTCTCGTCCGTCGGTTCACGCTGATCGAGCTGCTGGTGGTGATTGCGATCATTGCCATCCTGGCGGCGATGCTGCTGCCGGCCCTGAGCCGTGCCCGTGAGAAGGCCCGCGCCATCAGTTGCACGAACAACCTCAAGCAGATCCAGCTCGGCTGGATGATGTATGCCGACGACAACAAGGAGAAGCTCGGCGGCGCCCAGATCTACCAGTCGGGCAAGTACATCTACTGGTATGAAGCCCTGGAGACCTATGGCGTCACCCGCGAGGTCGTCTACTGCCCGTCGGAGCCGGACCAGCTCCCCGGCTACGGCATGAACTGGCGCGGCGTCGGCTACCAGATCGGCCGGCCGGACCGCGTCGGCGGCAACCTCTACATGTACGACGGCCTGCCCCTGGCCAAGATCAAGAACCCGTCCCAGCTCATCGTCATGGGCGACTCCTACCTCGCCGCCGCCGGCGCCATCCCCAGCGCCCCAGCCCAGAGCGTCGGCGTGGTCTGGATCTACGTCGAGACCAATACCGTCCCCGGCCTCTTCGGCCGACACAACTTCGGCAACAACTTCAGCTTCGCCGACGGCCATGTCTCCTGGATGACCTGCGGCCAGGCCCTGGCGCCGGCGCAGTGGAAGTGGAATCCCTGACGGATCTTCCGCCACTGGCCGTTACCTGCCAGTGGCGGAAACTCCGATATACGGGAGGCTTACGGCTCTGCCGTCGATCCCAAACTAGCGCGTTCCCGTGGTAGCTATTCAGGCAGCGGGACGCCGACGGCGGTGAGCAGATCACGGTTTC